>NZ_JAXHMV010000007.1 GCF_034521165.1 Thiohalophilus sp. | reverse complement strand
TCATCTGAACTCCCGAACAGACGGCCCGATACGCTCGAAACCCGGCCCGGCGCAAAAACGCAATGCCGGGTTTCGATAACACGCTCATCCAAAACGCAGCGAACCGCTGTATTGTTAAGGTCTTCGAGAAAACGACCGATATGCTATTCCTGTAGGAGTTAGTCACTTCCAACAGCTACCCCATATTCACAGAGCAACACAACCGATAAAAAACAATACGCTGTTAGTGTTGGCCGTGAAGCACGGTAATCGATCTTATTCCAACCAAAGCATGTTCAGACCGCAAGCGAACATCCATCAGGATAGGCAGGGAGAATTAACAGTGAAACAGCTCCGCGCTGACTTTTCTGCCCTTCAGATCGGCGAGAATTTACCTGGTATAACAGCCGCTGGATAGCGTATGTCTTGCTGAGCTTTGTTCATGCTCGTCGTCCAACTCGGTCAGGACGCACTGGCTGAGGCCAAAGAAGCGATTCCAGACACTCAATATAAGTTAATCTCGCTAGCCAGCCATTGCGCGCACCAGCACGTTTCTGGATGAGCAAACAAAACAATACGGTTTCTCACGACTGCCGCTCGGGGAATTCCAATCTCTCGACCAGACGCAGCTTAATCGAGGCATCACACCGGAACGGTTACTGGATACATGTCCGGCTATCCCAATTCAGGGAATGAGAATTCACAATCGTGGGTGCTTCACCAGTGCGACGAGTTCTATCTGGATGAGATCACCGTCTACTACGCCGAGAATGACGGCCTCCTGCGGAAGCGGATATTGAGTGATCGACAACCTTTCATGACACGGCAACTGGATTATCGGAATCTGGCGTTCTCACACACGACTCCAGCAGACTCGTATACCGACCTATATATCAAATTACGGTTTACCAAGGCGGATGCGATGTCGCTTCAGCTTCTACCTCTCACGCGATGATATCTTTTATAACCAGACGCGCCAGGAATATTTGGCGTACGGCATCTATTACGGGATAATGACCTCCCTGTTTATGATTGCAGTAATCTTCGCCCTCTTAATGCGACAAGCGGTTTATCTTTACTATTCCGCCTTCCTCGCATCGAGCATAATGATGTGGGGATTACTCAATGGTTTCGCGTTCCAGTATCTCTGGCCAGCTTCCGTTTTCTGGCATAACGAAGGATTTCATATCGCCTCTCTTATGATGGCAATAACAGCCCTGCAGTTTTCCCGACATTTCCTGCAAACCGCGGGTTGTTGTCCACGTTACGACAAAGTGATAAAAACTGGCCAATGGATAATCGCTTCAGGCGGGATGCTATTACGCTTTCGCCCGTTTTTATACGCCGGTACTGTACTTGTCGTTCGCATCCCTTGCCCTGTTGGCGCTATTACCTTTTCTCGGATACATTGCTTATCAGCACGGTATACAATATGCGCGCTGGTATCGCGTCGCATGGATCGCATATGGAATAGGCCTGTTGATCAGCGTCTTCAGTGCCGGGAGCACTCTCCTGGACTGGGGAGCTCAGACACCACTCCTATATGCCCAGACCGGCGGTGTTCTTGAGGCTATTTTCCTGCTGGTTGCGCTGGGCGAACGACTCGTCAAGTGGGACGGTGATCGTCTTCACGCATTAAAAATCGCGAGTCAGGATCCAGCTTACCGGCCTCGGAAATCGGCGTGCGCTTGAGGAAGCTTTCGACAGGTTACGGGGCACGTCCCCGAGCAAAGGACTGTCTGCCGTTCTTATCATGATTGATCTTGACTATTTCAAGGAGATTAATGACAAATATGGACATAACGCCGGCGACCAGATACTGATCGACGTAGGCAAAATGCTGCAACGTATAACCCGACCGGAGGATATCTGTATTCGCTATGGTGGCGAGGAATTTGCCATCCTGCTCAGGACGAAGAATATAGACATGGCCGTTGAGCTTGCCGAACGAATTCGAAAAGAATTTTCCGAGACACCGACTATTTACGAAAGACAATCCATTTCGCATACACTTACCGCAGGCCTTACCAAACCATTTACTCCTGATGAGAAAATAATCCCGACTGAACTTGTCCAGCAAGCCGACATTGCACTGTATCGTGCAAAGGAATCAGGACGAAATCAGACCCTGGTCTACACATAACATGCTATATGAGAAAAGTGGTATGACTTTATAATTACTGCACAAACACAGACTCGTCGGAATAATTCGAAACTATGACACCCTGACCCTGACAACAGTCATCATTTCCATCTCTATCCCACCAACATTTACTTTGTCAGGATAATAGGTGAGGTTAATTCTTGCCCCTGTCATATCCTTATATTTCTTTTCGTTTGTAACGGAACGGAACATCTACGCCATCAACCATGTACAGTATTAATAAACCACTCCCCCTCCTGTCGCTGTACATGTGAGACAACCTTCAGATTCTCGGAGTGAACAAGATTCTCATGCTTTTCCAGCATTTTTTGGGGACTGGTTATACTTTTTTTACGCACAGATAGACCTTTGGTATATGTTTTCCAACATTACTCAGGGAAACGTTCTTCAGCGACGTAACGCTGAAGTTTTTTCCAGTATTCGGCATCAAGCAAATCAGAATGTAGTTGTTCAAACAGTTGGCGTTGTACAGGATCAGGGAACAAGAAAGTCGCAAACTCTTCCGGAAATATATCATTCGGACCCACAGAATACCATGGCTCGGAAGCCAGTTCATCTTCGGGATAACGTGGAGGCGGAATTTTTCTGAAATTGCATTCCAAAAGCGGCTGTATTTCATCGTAATCATAGAATATGACCCTGCCATAGCTGGTAACGCCGAAGTTTTTAGGCAGCAAATCACCAGGAAAGATCCCGGCGGCGGCAATATCACGTATCGCATCACCGTAGTCTTGTAATGCGTGGCGTAACGCCTCGCCGCTAATCTGCTTAAGATACGAGATTAAGTGGCTCAAGACGACGTTCTGATAAAAAGATGTTTTACAATTAGCTGATTACTTTCTTCTGATAACTGTGAAGCCGCCTCGGCCTTCAGCTCTTCAAGTAGTTCCGGAGTAAAGCGCGCCAGCGGAAGAGCGGTATAGGAAAACTCCCAGGCATCGGAGAGGCGCCCGACCCGGTCATGCTGTTTGACCAGATGGTAGCGGTCGATGACCTTTTTGTCGCGTGGTATCCTTCGGCGGCGAAACTGATCGCGAATCAGTTTAAAAACATAAGGATATGATGGCAGGGTAAACACTACCATAACCATCCCCTTGCTACCTGGTGCAGTCTCAATCGGATCGGATGAGCGTTGCAGGTGATCGAGGAAATCGCCGATAAAATTCCGCCTTGCCCTGCTTGTGAAATCCGATCTGGGTATACAGGTCGGCGGCGGTCTTCTCCGGCAGAAATCCCAGAAGAAAACGGATGTGTGCGGAAGGCACCTCGGTATCGACCAGAAAATAGGCCCGCGCCGAGGTGAACATACTGGCCACCTCATCACGCTCACAGACCAGTCTTTCAACATATGCCGTAGCGTTCGTATTACGCCGGATACGCAGGATAAACGGCAAACGATCCGGGCCATTGATAATCTGCCCCACCAGATAAGCCGTGCGATTGCGATAAAACGGCTGACGCAACATCTGGATTTGAAAATGCCGCGCCAACTTCCGTGGCAGACTGGTGTGTTTACGGATATCCGTCGTAATCCGGCGCAAGTCCGCACGCAGATCGCTGAAGGGCAAACCCACATCGGCCTCTCGTAGAATTTTCAGCAATGTAGCGCGCCAGCCTTCCCGCAACGGATAAAAACTGTGATAGACGGGATCATCGCTGTCCAGGCGCTCCGTGGATACTGAGGGACGAACAAAGATGAAATCATTATTGTAATAATTCCGTTCGAACAGTCCGACAAAAACGGAATTATAGAATGTTTCGGCAAGCTCTGGTTGGCGATGACCATAAAGCAGCCCCATGTAATGGAACTTGATCTCCTGCCATAACCCGGCATTGAGCACGTCAACGTCAAATCGTTGGCGCAACGCCCTGATCGCTTCACGAACCCGACTGTCATACAGATTAATGCGACGGATTGCCGCATGCCGGCTGGCCATCCAGTCGCCGTGGATAAAGTTATCCCGCGCTTTCACGGGTCATATCACGGAAAATAACAAAATGCCGGTCAATCCTTCCAGGATTGTCTCGGCAATTTCCGTCACCAGCGGTTTAGTTGCACCGTGGTGTCGGCACGGAAATACAAGGGCCGGTTGCCGGTTATCTGGCCCGGTGTTCACGCCCTCAGGATCTGGTGTTTTTCGAGTCGTCGAACTGCTCCTCTTCGGTTGAACCGGTCAGGGCCGTGACCGATGAAAATCCCCTGGATTGTGCTGGTAACATCATCGAAATAACCCGCCCCGACTTCCTGTTGATGCGAGACAAAAGTATAGCCTTTATCCACGCGCCGCGAATTCGGGTTGCTGTACCTTGTCGACATAATGCTTCATGCCCTCGCCACGGGCATAGTCATATGCCAGATTGAACATGTTAAACCACATGCTGTGAATTCCAGCCAGGGTAATAAACTGGTATTTGTAACCGAGCTCCGCCAGATCCTCCTGAAAGCGCGCAATGGTTTTCTCGTCAAGATTTTTTCGCCAGTTAAAGGATGGCGAACAGTTATAGGCCAAGAACCTGTTCGGGCTCTCCGCCAGCACAGCCTGGGCGAACTCGCGGGCAAAACCCAAATCAGGGGTGCCGGTTTCACACCACACCATATCGGCATAGGGGGCATAAGCGACACCACGCGAGATGGCCTGTTCCAGCCCATTTTTGACCCGATAAAAACCCTCTGCAGTGCGTTCGCCTTTCAAAAACGGCTGATCATGAGGGTCGATATCGGACGTCAGCAAATTGGCTGCCTCGGCATCGGTGCGCGCAGCACGACAGTCGGCACATTACAGACATCGGCGGCCAGTCGCGCCGGCAATGAGTTTATGAATCGCCTCCTGGGTGGGCACCAGTACCTTGCCACCCATATGACCGCGCACTTTCGACGGCGGCAAGCTGATCCTCGAAATGTACCCCGCAGCACCTGCCGTGATCATGTTTTTCATCAACTCGAATGCATTCAAAACGCCTCCGAAACCGGCTTCGGCATCGGCAACAATCGGCAGAAAATAGTCAACATAATCCGCATCACCTGGGTTCTGACCTTTCATCCACTGAATTTCGTCCGCCCGCTTGAAGGTATTATTGATGCGCCGCACCATTGTTGGCACCGAGTCATAGGCGTAGAGAAGCTGGTCCGGATACATGGTCTCCGACGTATTACCATCGGCAGCTACCTGCCAACCTGACAGGTAAATCGCCTCGACGCCGGCCTTGGCCTGTTGCATGGCCTGACCCGCGGTAATTGCCCCCATACAATTGACGTAGCCTTTTTTCGATTCGCCGTGTATCTGGCGCCAGAGCTTATCGGCGCCCTGCCGCGCATAGGTAAATTCCGGCTGTATCGAACCACGCAGGCGGATGACATCAGCGGCACTATAGCCGCGCTCTACATCCTTCCACCGGGAATTCCGGGCCCAGTCCTGTTCAAGCTCACCGAGTCTGCTCTTCACGTGTTTTCATTCAGGTTTCCTTATCACTATTTATGCGCTATACCGTTTCTCGACAACCCGTCAGGGTGCAGCCTGCAGACCGTTACCCGGCACACCCTGATGCTGTAACAGCTGATTGTGGGGTCTTTACTAAAGATAGATGCTGATGCCCCCGACTGCCAGCACATTCTGCCGGTATCCAGTCCTGAAATTGCGACTCCAACAATGACACGCCCCGGTGAACCAGGCGGTTCAGACTGCAATGTCAGTCGACCACGACCCGTGCCGTGGCATTGGCACAGCGATATCGGGATTCCCGCCTCCTGTTGTTATACCGTGATATTGTCTAGAATATGCTGTATAAACCATTGATTTGTGTCATAGCCAACGACGGAAAGAGTGCATGCCAATCAAAAGAATTCCTTCCGAACAGCTACAAATCGGCATGTATGTCTCGAACCTCGACCGCCCATGGGTAGAAACACCATTCATGTTCCAGGGTTTTGAGTTGCAGAACCATGAAGACATTGAGGAACTATGTCGTCATACCCAGTATGTCTACGTGATTTTACCCGACGAGGAAATCGAGCTAACCCGGATATGCGCAGGATGCCAGCCCACTGAATGATAAATCGGGAATTACCCATCAGACCAGCTATACACAAAGCACCCCAGTCGACAAGGAAATTCGCCTGGCACATGCCTCGCATGAAACCTTTACCAGACTTTTCGATGAAGTCGAATCACTGGTGCAATCAGGAGGCCCCTTGCCCTATGGCTTGTTCGAACAACCGGCAAGGGATCTTGTCAGTAGCGTCACCAATAATCCTGATGCTTATATCTGGCTAACACGGCTTAAAAAGTTTGACTCCTTTTTATATAAAGACTCGCTGACAGCCGCTGTCTGGGCAACGGCATTGGGCCGAAAACTGGGCATTGCGGAATCACAGCTACAAAATCTGGCGATCGGCTGCCTGTTGATGGATATTGGCAAACTCTGTTTACCCACGGATCTTCTGCATAAACCCGATCGACTTGATACGAATGAATGGGAAACGATGAAGACCCATGTCGATCTTGGTGTGGAACTCCTTCGTGAGAGTGCTGATTATCCGCCCGAAATCCTGGAAATTGTTCAGCACCACCATGAACGGCTCAATGGATGCGGTTATCCTTCAGGCCTTCACGGCAATCAGATTCCGTTGTTTGGCCAGATTGCCGGTATCGTGGATCAATATGTGGCCGTCACCAGCCCCCGCCCATTCGCAGATACAATATCCCCTCCAAAGCCGAGGAAATGCTGTATAAGCAAAGAGGAAAACTGTTTGACGAAATGCTGGTCGAGTACTTTATCCAGGCGCTCTGCACCTATCCAACCGGTTCGCTGGTAGAGCTGAGTTCCGGTGAAGTCGGGATCGTCAAGACACAGCGTAGCGGCCATAACCTGCGGCCTGATGTCATCTTGTTGCTCGACCCAGACAAACAATCTTATGGATCATACACCCTGGTCAACCTGGATAATTACAGCAAAAACAACCAGCCTGTCAGAGTCGTCAGAACCCTCGCCGCAAATGAATATGATATCGATATTGAGGAACTCTCGCTTTAATCACGCCCGAAGGCTATCTAAAATCATCGGTGCTTCATCCAGGTAGATTCCCCAGTCGACGAACAAAGAAAAACGTTTCTCCTGTCAGATGATCGATTACGATATTATTCCGACAACTCGGATGGAGGGGTTTCGTTAACTTTTCAGCGTGATGCTGTAAATAATCTTGCACCGTGTCCTACAGATTGAATAATCCTGAGGCTGGACATATCCCTACAATAAGAATGCCAATATGGCCTTGTGGCTCTCCCACCTGCTACCACCACTCTTACTGTTTTCTCTGTTCGCTCAAAACGTGAATGCGAAACAGCCAGTTTTCGACGTCCACATTCATTACAGCCACGATGTCTGGGACAAACTCCCGCCTCACGCGGCCATTGCCCGGTTGCACGCAGCCGGGATCAGTCGCGCAATGGTATCCAGCTCCGGCGACATGGGAACCCGTCGCCTCTATAACGCCGCACCGGATCGGGTGATACCGTCGCTAAGGCCCTATCGGATGCGTGGGGATCTGAACAGCTGGATGCATGATCCGAGTGTCATCCCCTACCTGGAACAAAAATTGGCCGAACATCCCTATGCGGCCATCGGCGAGTTTCACCTTGAGGGTGAGCAGGCCGATCTGATCCGGTAGTCCGCCAGATGGTTCAACTGGCTCGCAAATACAATCTGATTCTGCATGCACATGCTGACACGGATGCGATTATCAGATTATTCGATCAGATATCCAGACGTACGCATTCTCTGGGCCCATGCGGGTTTTGAATATAGTCTCCAGGTAGAGGCATTAATGGATAATTATCCCAATCTGTGGGCGGATCTTTCCTTTCGTTGGGAAGATTTATTGATCAAACATGCCGATCGTTTCATGCTCGGCGTTGACACCTACACACCAGAGCGCTGGGACAAGATTCAAGATACCCTGGACTGGTATGAAAGAATGTTTTCCGCATTACCTGATGCTACGGCTGCCGACAAAATCCGCTATAAGGAAATCCGCAGCGGCTGATCGGGCAACACTATGACACGCGCGTCATCCCAAGCCGACACGAGTCAGGACGCTTTAATACGGAATAACAAGACAGCACCGATATATCGGGGGTACCGGCATGAGACCAGGTATTAACCCTAATCCGATAAATCACAGAAAATTCTCTTGATTTGTTACAATAAACGTGAAACAGTGGTATCTTATCTATACCACGCTCTTCAGCAAAAGAGTAGAATGCGCGGGTTAGCTTCTGGCCTGACGACCAGTGATGGATTTTTCCGACAGGTTTGGCACAGGCATAAACCTTCATCACCACGTTCTTAAATTAACGAGTTCAGAATAATGGTCATGGTCTCTGTCTTGTATAATAGCCAGGAAATCAATGCGATTGAACTTTCCGCAGGCACTCTCACAATTGGCCGTTCCGGGGACAACAACGTCCGACTGGATGATCAGACCATCAGCAAATATCACGCGAAAATCGTCACCTATTTCAACGCGACACATGTCGAGGATCTTGGCAGTACCAACGGAACCTATGTCAACGGGAAAAAAGTCAGGCAACATGTCCTGCAATCCGGCGACATCCTGTTGATCGGCAAACATAGGATAAGAATTGATCACGATCCCGCTGCGACAATGTCAACCGCGTCTTCAACAACCAGATCAGCCTAGATAGTTTCACCACGCAGTCCCTGCCGACATAAAAAAACCGGACAATGGCGTCATCATTGTCCGGCCAGGCTTCTGAGATAATTATTGGTGGTCCCATTTTCAAGCGGCTTCCTGCCCTTCCATTTCATCCTGGCATCCGCCTCGACTGTGCCAGCGAATTCCAGTTCGGCGCGATGTAGCAGCGCCTTGCGCGCGGCCTCGACCTCCCTGGCGTCCTCACCGCGCAGGTGTCGTTAGGGCCTGATGCTGTAACGCACGGGCGCGAGGAGAACGCCCAGTTGCCATGGCAACGCCCCGTCCTTCAGCCAGCTTGTTCATGGAATTCAGATGCCGGGTCGCCTGTTCATCCGTCTGACCACCGGAGAGAAAGGCAATCCCCGGGACGGCGGCAGGTACTGACTGCAGGCATTCAATCGTGCGCTCCGGCACACTTCCTGGACACCCGCCTGACCCTCCGCGTGATCCTTGCCGCTGACCACCATACTGGGTTTGAGCACCGTACCCTCGAAGAAAATATTCTGGTCCGATAAAGCGCCTCGAACACGGTATGCTGGGTTTCACGGGTGACCGATCAGGACAGTCATCGATCCAGACGCAGTGCCGTCCAGCAACACTTCCGGCTCCACGATCGGGACCAGGCCAGCCTCCCGACACAATGCGGCATAGCGGGCCAGTGCATGGGCATTGGCTTCAATACAGCCGCGACTGGGCAGGGAGCGCCCGGTATCGATCGTAATCACTGCACGCCATTTACAGAACTTTGCGCCGAAACGTCTGGTATTCTTCCAGTCGCTCGCGCAAGCCGTCCAGCCCTTCGGTGACTTTCTCGCCCGCACGCAAAGCCAGTTCCTCGGCCCCGGCACCGACCTTGATCCCGATGAGAATATCCTGCTTCTGTATTAGCTCGGTGAACGGCTTGCCATCCTGGTTACTCTGACGGATGGTCTCGTCATACAAAAAATGGCGCCACTGATGTAGTTGGCCCGGACTCCGGCGCGCCCAGCAGCAAATACACCGATAGGCGATACGGTTGGCCTCGGTATTGTCCTCACTAACGGCCTGCAGACGCTTGCCACAGGTTGGATTGCTTTCATCCATTGCCAGAATACCCTGACCGGGTGCAACCATGGCACTGGCAGTCTGTTTCAGTGCAGCGTAATCCATTGTACGACCTCCCGTCACCATTCCACGTACACAGGCCACCTGGTGGTAACCGGACACTTGCGCCGTCATTACACCAACGAGCGAAGCACTGTATTCGCCGGCCAGCCGGCCCCGTGACGCGCTGAATTGGACTTCATTAAATCTAGCTCAGTAAATCCCCACTCGGCTAAAAATATATTGTTTATACCTCAGTATTTCGCACAATAGTCCTACTCACAGTGCACTTTGAACTGCGCGTTAGCCCTGCGCGATACAGGCGATAACAAACTGATAGAGATTAAAGGGGAATAACCCTGTGCGCAGGAAGTGCAGGATTAAGCCAGTTTGATAATCTGAGTTTATCAATCCGGTATTAACAAAACGTATCGCAACCGGGGTCAGACAAAATGTCCGTCCGCTCTCACGAAAAAACGGACAGGCCGATAACGGCCTGTCCGGTTTGTGCTGGCACTGATCGGGCGGCTTTCAGCCGGCAAGCATCAAAAAAAAGCCCCGGAAGACCGCGCCAACGGTAAAATGACGAGGGGCTGCCGCCGGCGTCGGTCGTCAGCTCGTCACCATGCCCCCCATCGATCCCCTGATAGTTCGCATCTGGCGTCATCGTCGGCCAGGGTATAGGCCGCGTAGATCTGGGTCGCCTTGTCAAAGCTGGTTAAATACGCCCAGTGCCTGCTGTTGCGCCCCGGAGTCGGCCTGCTCGCTGATGATCGTCCGCGACGAGATATTGCACACGCATATCCAGCGCCTCGTCAAACCGGCATTCCGCATTCACCCCGGTAAGCATCCCGGTCGTAGGTAGCATCATCACTGTCGGTGGAATCTGGCAGATGCACCGAACTGCGTATTGATCCAGCGTATAGCTGGCGGTCAGACGCAGGTTATCGACCTCTCTCGGCCCTGGTTTGCCGGTATCCAGCGACCACGTGTCTTCCAGTGCGGCGCCAACGGTCAGCTCATTCGCACTGTAGGTGAGCGAGACGCTGATCAGATCGTCGTCATTATTATCCTGCCCACCGCTAACGTTTTCAGAGTAGGGATCGGCTGAATACATAACACGCAATTCCAGTGCATCGAACTCATCACTATATAAAATGGCATTTGTCTGCCCGATCATTCAGATCATTGCTCGCAATAAACCATCGCTGTACGCACTGAATGAATCGCGCGCAGATCACCAATCGTATCGCGGAACATTCCCCAGTGCGGAGCCGCGCAGCGATTTGGGCATGGCGTATCGTAGCGGCCGGCCAGAACCCGGCCAAAGCGCCCCTTCAGGCCCAGGAAGCCGTTGCGTGAAGCGAAGGTCCCGCCGCTTTCCGCAATATCCACGCCCCTGCCTTACTGCCATAGCAGAGTCACGTCCGGCCTGATGGCGCGCTCGCCCTTGAAGCTGATACGGGTCGAGTTATTCCAGACATTAAGCTGACTTATTCTGGCTGGCAGCGTCCGGATCGCTGTGGTCGAGAGAGACATGCGCCTTGCCGAACAGTTCCAGTTTCTTACCGATCAGCTGCGAACTGCCTGGCCAGTACCTGGCAGGGCCAAAAGGAGCATTCCCGCGGGGCAAGAAATTACGTTATTTCATCGAAAGTTCCTGTTCGCCTCACATTTATATTCATGCTAATAAGCGGGTGTACCTGCTTCGTACCATAATGATCGTCAATCAGTATCGCGATGGAATACGAGGAATTTCAACTGCCGTACACAGAGGGTGTCTGCGCTGTGCTATCCGGCATGTCTACCCAGACGGTAGATGTTACCATCGCCCCACCGGTTTCGGCCAACCAGACCGTAGTCAAAACTCCCAGTTACGACTCTACGCCCGGTTTGATGATCTCCAGCTGCTGAAACGATTTTCTTGGCGGTTGGTCAGCAAGGGCTCATCGCCCATGCGCATGAGAACCTCTTCTTCGTGAGCATTGTGTTCGACCATCGCCTCATAGAGCGGCTCCAGAGAGGTTTCAAAATGGTCAAAATTCCTGTGTTCTCGACCGGACCTTGGCCGGAACCCGTTCAGCAATCGTTCCAGATTATCATGTTCATACATCAGATCCCCCGATATCATCGTCCGGTTCCTCGACTTCCTGTTTGAAAAACGGATAGATCATCCTCATCTTCCATTTGTATATGCAATTGAAGATCGTCAATCTTTACACTATTGAACAGCTGCACTGCCGTTTTCCAGTCCTCGGCGCCGGCAGCAAGCTCGCATTGTTTCACCGTCTCCTCGAAACGACGATGATCATGCACCAGCCAGTTATCTGTGTTCTTCTTTGACATATGCTTCTCCCCGGGCAAAGCTTACTCAGCGTTTCAGGCGGACGATCCCCATCATCTTCAGCGCCCATTTTTCGAACAAGGGCTCGGAAATTCCCCGTTTGACCTTGTAGATGAAGTATTTCTCAAAGCCAATCTTGGCCCAGTGAACCCATTTTCCTTTTTTGAACCAAGTGACATTGCGCGGCGGAATCTGCTGGATGGCCACAAAGGCTGCACCGGTGTCACCCAGGTCGGCCAGACAGAAGGCATTCCAGGTCCCTGTGGATTCAACCGGTTTACCATCCAGCTCCGCCGTGATGTTATTCACGATCGCCGTGACCATCGATTCGATCATATAACCGGTCTTCGGGCGCGCCGGTTGGTACCGCAGTGGCTTCCACCGGGGGTATAGCGATGACAGACACCCGCGGAGAAGATATTGGGATATTTTGTACTGCGTTGGTGCTCATCCACCGTAACAAACCCTCGCGGGTTGCACGAGTATCCGGCACCCTGGCCACTGCCTCGACGCCTCTGAAGGCCGGCAGCATCATCGCGTGCTTGAATTCCAGTTCGTGCTGCTTTTTGACCTCCCCGCTCCTTGACTTCAGCTCATCCACGTACATCTTGCCATCTTCAACCCGGGTGGTCCTGCGTTGGTAATCCAGTTGATGTGCCGGTTACGAAACTCATGCTCAAGCATCCCTTTGGAGTCGCCGACGCCGCCCAGGCCCAGATGACCAGATATCGGCTCGCTGGTGACAAAGGTCATTGGCACTTTATCACGCACTTTGTGTTTTTTGAGTGCGATATCGAGAATCGCTGCATACTCATACGCTGGTCCGAAACAACTGGCAAAGGGCGCCGCACCGACAACCACCGGACCGGGATCCTCCAGCAGCTTCTGGAATCGGCATAGGATTTTTCCGCGTGGTCTACTGTGCAGACCGACTGGAAATCCGCCGTCTGGACCGGTTCCTTCCACCTCGTCAAAAGCCAGTCGCGCGCCGGTGGTGATGACCAGATAGTCGTAATTGACCGTCTCGCCATCCTGTAGCTTGAGTGTGTTGTTGGCCGCATCGATCTCATCGACCTGTTTGGCAATGAAACCGATGCTCTTTTTCTCCAGATAGCGACCGATCGGCACGGTAATCTTCTGGCGGGTTCGCCAGCCGACCGCCAGCCAGGGGTTCGAGGGAACGAACTGAAATAGTCGGTCGCGTTGACGACGGTGATGTCATGCGCCATGCCCAGTGCTTCGCGCATTTCGTAGGCGGTGGCAACACCGCCGATGCCGGCGCCCAGTATCACGATATGTGCCACGGTGAATCTCCTGAAGGTATCCCTGTATTTATATTGGCACATAAAACCAAAGAAATTGACGAAAATCAGCTTTGGCGTGATTGGCTTTTATCGTGCTCAACCGCGATAGACGTATAAGCAGAAGCAAAATCGCCTACTCCGCCGCCGGGTACGGATGGCCTTCCTCGCCGCTCCCGAGCAACTCGAATCCGTTGCCCAGGGTCTGATTCAACAGGCCGACATGGTACGCTGTACCGGCAAACCGCTACACACTGGCTGTCCGGGGAAAAAGCCCCGATCCACGATATGTCCTCCGGGCGCAGGCCCTCTGCGCAGGGCAGCAACATAGGCCTGAACTCGTCAGCTTCGGTCAAGAAATGAAATACCGCCCGTCACGCCAGACACAGTATTGCCGTTCAGGTTCAAATTCGGTGATATCGGCCTGTATCCGAGCGCACCCCGGTACTCCGGCCGCCCAGCCGTTGCTGTGCCATGACAAGTGGCTGTTCAGCAATATCGAGCAACACCTATATTTTGTAAACCGACTCCAGCAGGCAGTCCACCAGGGAGAGGCGCCCCCACCGATATCCTCATCAGCGGTATCTGGTTGACACCGTTGAGCCGGATAAGTTCCAGAGAGGCCTCGGTCGAGACTGATACCAGCTTACTTCCCGGGCATCTTCTTTGGTACACCTGTTCCCAGTGTTGTCGACGTATGGACATGTAAATTTGATCCTGGTTTGACCACGGCGTGTGCCAGTTATTGGCGGCGGTAATGATTCGCCTTCGTCGCTCAAACGGCATTACAACACCTTGATCCGGATCAAATTGCATGCGGGAAGACAGGCAAGCCGGTAGAACAACAGCCGTTAATCGTGGAACCAGAGTCCGGATCGGGTGTTTGCAGGCCAGTGCCGAGTGCAGTGCCCCGGATCTCTTCACGCAGGCGCGATCTCCTGCTCATTGCACCGCCTTCCCTGATGGATCGTCTGTTCAATCTCGCCACCATCCCGGCATGATCCGCCATGCAGCGGTTTGCATAGTATCCACGATAATCCCGATGAACAAATTCAGCATGGTGAACGTAGCAATAAACCTGCAAACTGGAACGGAAAAACAGCCAGGCGTAAGGGTACTCGCTCCATGACCGGACGAACGATCCCATCGACCAGCTTTCCAGGGTCATAATCGGAGGCGCATTGATGCCCCAAATTAGCCAAACCATTCGGGAAGGATTCACCAAACAGTCCGGTCGCCATCACCTGCTGAAACATAGAACAGCAACAGCATCAGGCCGGCAATTTATTCCCGCACGCATGCAACACGCTTTGACGATGAAGCGCAGCTTTGGCACCAGGAAATAAGACGCAGGATACGAAGCACACGCAGGGCACGCAAAGAACTCGCCAGTGGCCCATTATCAGGGCAATGGCCACCACGACAAAATCAAACACATTCCAGGCCACGCTGAAAACGCAGGCGATAGGCGAAGAGTTTGAAGCAATCTCCACCACAAACACCGCCAGGATGATCCTGCTCGCTTCGAGGATACCGTCCAGCATGCTCGATCACCGCTGTGGAGGTCTCCAGGCCGAGAATCACGGCATTAATGATTGAGAACAACGCGATCGGCATGCTGGATGTCGCGTTTAATCCAGCGCCCGGCGCGAGCACGCAGCGAATCGGGATCCAGCTCCCGGAGAATCACATCGACCATGGTAATAACAGATTCAATAGATTGATTGACACTCTAGTCCGCCAATCCTGGCAGACCGCACCTGCCCCATAGTTGTGGTTCGGGGCAGGCGAAGTTTACCGTTTTCATCCTCGGTTGATAATCCCCTTACCCTGGCAAGCGAATGATTTCCCGTATTGATAGGGGTTTTTGCGCGGGCCGGAACTGCCCCACCATGATTTCATCGATCCCGTTTGAACTGCTACTGGCAACCTGCGCCATCCTGTTTGCAGCCTATATCTTTTGTGGTATCACCGGCTTTGGCTCAGGGCTGATAGCTATTCCCCTGCTGGCACTATTTCTGCCATTACCTTTTGTTGTGCCCTATATCAGTTTTGTCGATGCGACGGCCTCCCTGGTGCACGGCTGGCGGCATCGTCGGCACACTGACTGGCGGGAAGTGCTAACGGTCTTGCCTTTCACCGTTCTGGGGTTTCCTGTTGCCCGGCAATCCGCTGAGAAAAAGTCGAATACGTCGACACTGGCCAATGCCCTGGGCGTGTTTATTTTGTCATTTGCGCTATAGCAGTCTGTCGGCCCAACACTGAAACGCCAATGCAGCGCGCGCTGGTCCGTTGCCGCCGCTCACTGGGTGGGATTGTCGGCACCCGTTCGCACCGCGGGCCACTGTATGTCATCGATTATCAATTACGCGGACTGCGAAAAAGTGTGTTTCGTTTCCCTCACCATCGCCACGGTGTTTTTAATCGAAGGTGGCATTCGCCTTGCCGGTTATGCGATGGCTGGGTTATACAGCCGGTAGCGCCTGCCGCGGGATCGCCGCCTCATTACCACTGATGGCGGTGGTGCTCTATATCGGTGGGGATATTCATACCTCTATCTCCCAACGCCAGTTTCAACGCGCCATTGGAAGTACCGCCAATTATCAGTGGAGTTGCGCTACTGCGGAAAGCCACTTGCGAGTGGTGTCATTACTGTCTGCAGACAAGCTCGTGGGGTGGATATCAACACCACCCGGCTCTGCCAAACAACCACTCTATCCCGTCCGGATTTTTTTGCCTGATACAATGCCGAATCGACTTGATTCAATACCTGCTCAGTTGAATCGTTCCTGATGATGGTATATATACACCATGGAAACAGTGATAGATGGACACTTCGCGTCATCATTTATAACTTTTTTATTCCGAATGAATTGGCGCAGGCGCTGCGCAATCGTTTCGCGGCAGGCGCATTTGTGTCCGGAAGAATGAGTATGATCTCCCCCACCAAACCGCACTGCCACATCATTATCACGCAGATTATCCCGCACAACCTGTGCAACACACTGCAAGACTTTGTCGCCAGCCAATGAACCGTATTCATCGTTGAAGTTTTTAAAATGATCGACGTCCAGCATCAAAATGCTACAGGCATGCTCACAGCATCATTGTAATACAGAAGGATATCCGGAAGCTCTCATCAAGCCAGCGCCGGTCACGCTGGTGAGTGAGTCAGTCTCGGCTTTTTCGGGAAAATACAAGCTGCTTCTGCAAGCCTTCGGCGATAAGCTCATTATCCTGGCGCACGCGAAGACAAGGCATATGCAGAGAATTTTCGCGCCGCGGCATGTGAACGTTCTATCAGTTCCCACCATATACTCGCGTGTATTGCCAGCAACCGCACTTCGGTATCGGTAATTACAGTAGCAGAGGCAATGCATGTCGTTGATTACCGACATTTCGCTGACCCAGCCACCTCTCCTCAATATATTTCCGCATGCCTCCACAGCGCGGATCGAACTGAACACTCAATCGCCCGTCTGTCAAAATATATATCGTATCGTTGTCTTCTTCCAGTAGAGAAATACCCTGTCCTTATTCAGTGATAAAACATCGCACTGACGCAGCATCCAGTTCAGGTCAACCTGGCTGACGCCCCCAAACAGCGGTAGTCGGGCCAGCTCGACAGTGGAAACCTTGCGGTCCATCTCATATCACTATTGTATAATGATATCAATATATGTGCTTTTATGTCCAAAGCATTCCTGATTTTAGTTACCTGGCCCACAAATTCCACCCTGAAAACACTCAGGTATTCACCCTGACAACCTTCCCGAGAGCCGGAGGGCATGCTGCAGTTTACACAGGAATAGTCTCGCATTGCAGGTTGCGAAGACGACATTGACACAATGAGAAAAATGACTCACTCTATCACGCCAAACTATTCGACCAGTGCTCCATATGCATGCCATGTCGCATGCCCTAACACCGGCATAATGACCAGCAGACCAATATAGAGAGTGAAGCAAGTCCAATTGACAAATAACCCACCATCAACACTGCCCATAACAGCATCACCAGCCTGTTCTGGTTCACGACCTTGACACTGGTCACCACAGCATTGATCACACCGCTACGACGATGCAACAACATAGGCCACGACACCACACTTGCGACGAATACCAACACCGCCAGAATGCCACCAAGACAATAAACAGCATCAACATCTCCGCGCCTTCATTACTATTGAACAACTTTTCCAATAACATAACCATGCTGGTACCGCTATCGCCAAAATAGAGCGCGCTCAACAGCGTAACCAGTTGTATCCACAACACCATTACCACGGCATGGACAGCATCACCAACAAGGCCATATCAAACTTTCTTTCCCGAATGCCAGCAGGGATGCCGACAAATTCACCTCACTGTCCTGCTTCGTTGAGCGCTGAGATGATACAGGCCCAGAGCAAAAAAGGGTGTCACCAGAAAAAAACCGGTTACGAAAGTCATCACCAGAATCGGCGACTGCCAGGCTGCGGCCGTCAGTGCATACCCCAGCAACACAAAGACCAGCCCATAAAAACCACTGGCCAGTGGCATATAACGAAAATCTGCCCAGCCTGCTTCCAACCATCTGATCGGTTCACTTATATCAACCCTGCGGGTTTCCGGTAGATCCAACGTATGGTCATCATCAGGAACAGTCGGCTGCATGGCTTAACTCCTCGATCAATCGTGACCAATCATGCATCAAATTATTCCCCGGAATCACTACCACTGGCTCCTGCTATCCCGGGATTACAGAATTTTCATATTCTCTTGATTTCCAATGGGGAATCCAAACAGGAATTCAAGTATCACCGGCCTCTGTCAGCCCTGCATTGGAATACATCACGCAATGACTTTCTTCATTCACGTATAAATTGAACAATGACCTGTCTTGAAGCAGTAACTAGCGCCGCCTCCCGGTTACATACGTTTCAAACATTGCCGCCGTCACCACGATAAACCCGCCTATCACTGTGGTTATTACTGGCCACTCGCCCACAACCACGCTGAACAGCGTCGCATAGACCACTTGCAAACAGGCAACGAGACTGGCCGTCTTGGCCTCAACGTCGCAGATGAACAAAAACAGGGTGTGAGGCAAAGCGGTGAAGATCACACCCAGCAGTAAAAGCTGTCCCCATTGAACCGCACTAACCTGTGGCATAACGGCACTACCAAACGGAAACAATACCACTATCGTAATCAGTATCTGGTACATCAATGCCTGCTTGCGGGATAGGTTGAGAAAGACCGACCCTGGATAATATTGCGCAGGGCAAACAGGAATGCCGAAAACATGCCCCACAGCACCCCCTGGGTGGTGGAATCGTCAAGATTAAACTCGGTATAGTAAGTAGATCCCAAACATTACCGCCAGGGGACGTAAAAATATCGATTAGATGTGGACGCTCCACTGGAAAAACGGTTCCAGAAATACAGTCATTACCCGGAAGGTATAGAGTGCAATCATCCCCACCGCGATGGAGGAAACTTGCATGGCACTAAAGAGGAACCCAATGTCCCGCCAACAAGACCCCCAGCAGCAGGACGATGAAATAGTCGCGGCGTGTCCGCAGCCCCAGCGGCTCCAAAAGCCCGCCAGCGATGATGATCCAGTATGCCACAGCGAACAGACTGCGCAACAGGGTAATCTCCAGCGCAGTGAGATCAATCAGTTTGGAAAACAGCGCTGTCAGCCCAAAGAGAAAAACGGCGGTGTGGACAGCCAACAGGCCACGGTGAGTCGCGTGCATAATCTATTCCCCCGTTGCGCGGGCATTATGCGCCGCGACCGAGATCGGCAAAGAGTCGGGCTAATCTGCTATTATCATAACAGTGAGCCCTGTTAGAGACAATTTCCACCCGGTTCACTCATTCACAAGGCACTATACCTTCTATACTGTGCGTGTTAATTTTCCGACTTGATGGGGTTATACCAACCCCTTAACCAGACTGTAGGAACTCACAAATGTGGATGCGAACTACCTGCAATCTTGAATTTCAATTGACGGATCTTTCCGACCCCGCTGATCCTCATGCTCCGTCCCCGCAGCGCGGCTCTACAGTGGATTGCGCGTGAAAGCTATACCTTCTCTGTCAATGTACCCGTTCAGGAATACACAGACATTTTCGGTAACCTTTGTCAGCGTTCGATCGCGCCAGCGGGAGAGTTTTATGTCCGCACGTCTTGCCGACGCCTGCCACCACCCGCGACATTCTCGCAGCAGCGCCAGGTGGCGGCTTTTGTCGAGATCCCGCATCCGGCCCGACAACGTCCTGATGTACCTGCTCCCCAGCCGTTACGGCGAATCGGACAGGTTCGGCAACATGGCACGGGAAATCGTCGACCGATTCCCTCTGGGTTACGATCAGGTCGATCAAATCACGCGCTGGCTACGTCAATCTATCCGCTATGCGCCGGGCACCAGCGCCTTTCCACTCTCGGCTGTCGAAGTCAATTTGCAGGGTGAAGGCGTCTGTCGGGATCTCTCCCACCTGGGCATCACCCTGTGTCGATCGCTCAGCATTCCCGCACGCCTGGTGGTCGGCTATTTATATGGTCTGGAACCAATGGATATGCACGCCTGGTTCGAGGCCTACGTTGATAATCACTGGTACACCTTCGACCCCACCGAAAGTGTGCTGCGGTGAGCGACTGGGCATAGCCTACGGTCGAGACGCGGCTGACGTGGCGATCGATACCCAGTTCGGCCCTCCAGCCAGCTACAGTGATATGCAGATCACGTGTGGAAAATGCTGGATGCACCACCAGGCTGAAATTTATGTTTTCCGAATTGGCAGTTCAGAGAAATATAAACTCGTATTACCCCGGGTTCTCCTCATTGGTGAATTTGCGTCTCGGTCCCACCGCCAAACAGGTTGAACAGATTCAGATCGATCTCGAAAGGAACCAGATTGGCCGCGTGAATCTTGCTATCCAGTAAAGACACATAGCGCGCCATTTGATGGTTCTGCAGATTGCTTTCTGTGATCGGTTGCTGGGTAAAGTTGGCAACACGTAACATGCTGGCTACCCCTTCCAATATCGCGTAGCGAGTATCGGCAAGAAGAATAACTTCTTTTCCGAGATGCCAATATATATCCAGATCATTAATATCCATAGGGTCAATCGGCGGGACAAGTGGTACGAGGTCGTCGGGCGTGACCAGGCGGTAAACATTCAGATGTTCAAACTTTGCAGCACCGGCAATATTGGTCACCTTCGGTTGTCCAAACGTGACAACTTTTTCTATCTTGAATTGGTCCAGGTCCAGATACATAGCCAATACCAGGGAAACCGCACCACCCAGACTGTGGCCAGCGCCACTAATTGTATAATCCGGCTTTAAAAACGATTTGACTTCCCTGTATATTCTCTCTGCAGCCGTCGAAAACCCCCGATGCAGACGGACCCCGGCATGCGGATCGGTAACAAGTTTGGCATCCATATCCAGAAGGGTATTTTCAATATTGAACGTTCCTCTTACGGCAATAATCTGGCTTTTGGTTTTATCATTCGTCAATAAATAGTAGCTTACTGCCAATCCCGGGACATCGTTGTAATGGGTAAGCGAATACTGGTGTGATTGGCTGATCTCATCGACCCGGGATCTGGGCAGGTAGGCAGCCTCAGAAAAAATCGCATAATTTTTCAGTTGCGAAAAGTCGATCGGATCTTTTTCTGTGCCAGAAGCGCTGACACTTATGCCAAATACGCCAAACATCACCAGTGCCCGGAACACTGTTGTCAAATTAAACCGACAAAATCGAGGCATCTATTTCGGTTCCAAAAAAAAATAATTTAACCCGCAATACCTCATATTTTACCTGAGCATATCCTTGAGCCTGTCTTCCGCCTTCTTTTTCTCCCTCGTCGACCTTGCTATCAGCCTCGTCTTTCAGTCTGCTCTTTTCAGCTTCCACCTTCGCCTTGGCGTCGGACTCGAGCTTATCAATCTCGGCATCTATGCCCTGCTTTTTGATCTCGGCCAGCGCGGCATCCGTCAAACGTTGCAGGATTTCCCTGGCCAGTTCCGCCGCTGTGGCACCCTGACTCCCGCCGAGGTTTATCATGTTTATATTGGGGAGTTTAAGCGTATAATCCTTGTTGAGCGGTGTGACCTTCGCATCGATGACACCCTGCTCAAAGGTGATACGTTTGATGATCAATCTTGGCCCGGCACTGGTTGTATCTGCGGAGTCATCCTTTGACGCGCCTGGGCGAATCCCGAGATTTTTCTTCAACTCATTCAGATTGGCTTTTCTATCGGCATTGATTTCGAAGAAAACTTGCGGATCACGTACAGCGATGTGATTAATCACATAGGGCTCGCTTTTTACTGAACTTGGATCAATCCCCAGTCCGGTCTAACCGAATGATATAGCATACCTCTCGTCAAATCCTTCGGGATTGGCCACTGTCAGGTCATAAATTGCCCCATCCCCTTCGGTAAGTTTGATGCGCACGTCATCCACACGCACAGCGGTCTGCGTGGCCTGGGAACCGTATTTTCAATTGCGGCTTTTACGATCGCATCCAGATTGCTGTACACGTAGAAAACAATAACCACGATGCCAACTATCACCAGTCCGACAAGACCAAGTATGACTTTCTTCATATGTGTAAACCCCGGAAAATATAATCGATTTATGACAAGACTGCGCCATCTGAATATAGTCCACACCCCGGCCCCTTCAACCTGTCCTGCAGGGTGCAGGGGTAGCATGCTGGTTATAAACGAGATCTTCTGCATACGCTAACGCGAGATTGGATAACTCAAAAAATGATGCCAGACACTGAACTGGCAGCTTGATATTTCTGCTTCCTGGCTATTCCGCTTTTATCCAGTACTTTTCTGCAGCAACGAAAGTTACTGTATAACAAGCCCTGTTACGTCTGGTGTCCCCTTCATACTCCCGGAATGTATTTCGATTCGCGATCATAACAAGGCAGACAAAATACAACCCCGGGGTTTTCTGATCTCATCAGGCTACTTGATATTCAGCAAACTGTCGGGTCATATGTAAACGCACTGCCGGCTCTTCTGTCAGGGCATGAAAAATGATGATGGGGGCCGGTAGCTGCGTTGATCTTCTGCGCTGAGATCGGGCGTATTTCGTCGTAGAATTCCAGCAGGCGCCGATCGAAGCGATTCAGAGCCTGACATAACGGGTCTTTACGCTGACGAGCCATAATCGTGTTCCATACCGTCCTGGTGATGGTCTCCGAAGACATATGTGGACTGCGTTAAACGATGTCACCCAGCCATTAAACCACAACATCATATCGATATCGAAACTTTCTCCGGCCGGCGGTCCCTGGGCGATAACCTGCTGCAGCAGATCCTTTTCCTTAACGGTCTCCACTCTTCCAGCAAGGCGGCCCGACCATAACCATCGATCGCGTGGAGCTGGTCAGAAGAATAGGACTGTCGGGGTGTTTGGCCAACGTGAAGGTCGCGTACTTTCAGCACCGGTACCAGTTGGTCCGGCGCCTTGGGATTGTGCTTTCTACGCGGCGAGGCCTGTACAATCCACCACCTGCACCTGATGGCCACGTTTCCCCAGCTCGGCAGCCAGGCGGGCAAACACCCCCTTGTTCCAGAACGTCCCTGGAGAAATTCAGACTGGTCTGTTTATGCAGCAATGCGAGTTGAATCTGCTGTGCATAGCGTGGATAACGTTCGACAATATTGGCAATCTTCGCCACGGGAATCCGCTCGGCGAGCAGGCCGTGCTTGTCAACGTAGACCTCCTGGTGAAATTCGTCGAAACTGATCTGTAACAAGACCCTGGCCGTTGCCCATTTTTTCGGCTGGCTTTCGATGGCCTTCGCCATCTTGCCCAACACCTCGTTCGCCACCCGTGGTATCGGCAAAATCCCCATTGAGTAGCAGGGCGAAATTCTTGACATGACGCATTACGCTAATCGCGTCATAGAAATAATCCAGCTGTTTGGTCAGGTCTCCGCCGGTGAACAACACGCTATCGGTGTATTTGTCCACCAGATGATAGACGGCGTCCGGGTCTTCGTTTTTGCCGCGTGGCGGGCGCCAGGTAAACATGCAGTGACGACAGGTTTGCGGGCAGCCCATGGCGGGAACCAGACCCATTTTGCTGTAACGCGGCATTACCCTTTGCAGTAGCGTCATCGGCGCAACTGGACATCCACCAGCGCGCAGGCGTTTCACGGTCTTCGGCGCCGAGCATACCGCCAGCAGCGTTGCGCGTCCTCCCTCGCTACTGTTTCCGCAACTGCGCCACGTACGTCTGGCGTAAATAGTCCCGAGTTCACGCCATATCTCTGAGCGAGTAGCTCACCAGCTGTTCGGCATCACCACCGCGCTACGTTCAGGTAGTTGCTGAAATCATAGCCCTGTTTCTGTCCCTCCGTCCGATCTCTCTTGCCAGTGGCCGGACATATCCGCGGACAAACGCCTCCGCGGTATTCGCACAGCAAGAGATCCATCAGATAAACCAAACCGGGGCCCCCGGAAGATTTCCAGCACCCGGGCACGCACAAGTTGACGTGCACATCGCGTCGCAGCCAGTGATAGGCATACAGATAGGCTCAGGGAAACTCGTATTCCGTGGCCTGCGGGCTGTGCCGGATCAAAGCGCAACATACCGCCACCGGTGAAGCCGGTTTATCTCGTCCCTCTGAACCGCTGGCGCAGGCTGGCAAGCAGAGACGGGCAACAGGGATATCCCTGATTCGCCCGTGACTCGCCGCCTTGCCACCGGACACAACGGCGACCCCTGGATTCCATTTTTCTCTTATGGCCCTGCTTGTTGCTGACATAGCGCTCTACACAGTAAAAAAGTAACAGGCCGATAACAGGTCATCTTCCCAGCCCTGTTTACCAGCTGCCGTATTGTTAAATAATGCTGTTAATACCGCCCGTTCCAGGCATTCAGTACCGACGGACAGGATAGCATGCCGCGCTGAATAAGTGCTATCTCAACCCGGCCCGGTTTCAAATTTGCGGGTAGTGCATGTGTCTGTGTCAACGCTCTGCCAGGGCTGATTGGGTCACGCACGCCGAATCTCTACTATACAAGCTTGTCCCAGCGCGTTAGATCTGTAAAATCCCGGTCGGCGACTTCGGCAAACGACGCACCCCCTCTCTGCCTATCCAGATATCCACGCTTGAGGGTAGCAGGCCACGTAATTCTGAAACAGGTGCTGGGCGGATATGTTTATAGGAATAAGACCCGCTGAAAGTAAGCCCTACTGCCACCGCGGAAAATTGCCACTGCCTGAACCAGTTGATCCATCGGCAGTTCAGCCCCCAGGTAAATGGCCCTTGTCCCCCTGGAAACCAGCAGAGCATAGACCATAAACAACCCCAGTATATGTTGCTCCCCCGGCAACTGTCGCAGCAACACCGCCGAGGAGGCCACGGGCTCCGGCAGGCGCGCCAGCCCGGTACTGACGAACAACATCAGCTGCTCGGTCACAAAATGCTCCTCGTAAATCTGCAAGCGGCCGCTTGCCCAGAGCTCGCCCACCGTACGTACCAGAGGCGCGACGGTGTTCAGGATAAACGTCTACATACCCTGTGACCGGTAGCCTTCACGCAGTAATTTGTCCAATTGCGCACCATCGGAAGCATACACCACTGTAGTAGGTAAACCCGCCGTGGGCTTCTGTCTGAAAATGCTCTGCGTTTAGCCTGAAGCCCAGGATCTTAATTCAGACTCTTCAACTTCATTATTATCTCCTTCCGCATTTTCCCTGGCGAGTAGCCAAATCGCCGGGTAGCCGTGAATACCTGGTCGGTAAATTTCTTCAAATATACCTGAAAATGATCGTGAAATTCTTATCGCGAATCAGGCTATTACCCATCAAAGAACCATTGCAGACTGATCTGATCCTGCACGACGGACTTGACCGGCGAGGGAAATGTCATGACAGACGACTTCTCCCCGCTTATGGCGTAAGCTCTCCTGACCGCTCACCAGCGGCTTTGACTTCTCACTCTGCCGCCTCCAGGCGATCCTTCAGGATATCCAGCAGCAGCGGATGCTCGCTACCGAGCGGCGTGATTGTAAAGTTCAGTTGTGGATAATCCTTTCACCACCTTGTTGCAAATTTCCGCCACATCACCGTGAGGACCGGCGCGGCGGTCGGAAAAAGAACAACATGGCAACGCATGACGCTTGCAAAGTAACGCCCTGTTCGGCCTGTTGCCGCAACCAGGTCGCCAGCAGATCACCATTGAAGTCGTACTCCTCGGCCCTCGCGACGTTCCATATCACCGGCCTGGTCCAGATTCAGCGCGTGCACGTCGACGAGAGTTCTGGCGATGCTTTTGCGAACCTCCGTGATCGGCGGGCTGGGGAGCCATGTCGACCAGTCGATTGGCTTCTTGCGCTCATCGTTCCGCGCGCCTGGATATGTTCAAGGACAATTTTCGCTATGCATCCTTCAGGCAAGGGGTAAGTCACCGGGGCCAGATGCACCGTCAGGTCGGGGTGTTCCGGTTTGAATTTTTGCGACCTCATCGGAATAAAGGACGTAAGCGCCTTGCTAAGGCCAAAAAATAGCGGCACAACGACAAACTGTGTTCACCCCGGGCCAGCTGTGACTTGAGAAACTCAGGGAATACCTGCGCCGGCGTACCATCCAACTCTTGCGCAGGAATGGCATCAGCATGTTGCAACGAGACCGGATGAATGGTTTTGCCTATGTGAACTGACTGAGTCTAACAGCCAGCCGGCGCAAATACAAAGTGGCATCGGGCTGCCTGGAACCATTATCAACGAGCAGGTAAACCGGCATGACAATCCAGGAAACGCTAATCAACACAGCTACCATGTTACCAGCTTTGGCATCAGAGACAAAAAATCTTTTAAGTACGAAATCAACCGCTCCCAAATTGTCTGGCGTACTGTCCATTACCCTTGCTCTGGTCCCTGGTTTTTCCCTCGTGACCGATACAATAATAACGCTGCGATTTCTCCTTTAAAAAAACAAAAAAGAAAATCGTAACCTGCTTTTATCATTGTCCATCTACTGGAGATACTCCCGGGATATGACACTCGAATCGGCGATCGCCACCTATGGTTATCAGGCAGTCATGTTCGGGTTCATCGAAGGGGAAGCGATTGTGTTCTATGCCGGCTTCCTGGCTCACCAAGGATCACTGAACTTGTACTGGGTCATGGCCGCCTCGATCGTGTTCAACTCCTTCACCGACCAGTTCTTCTTCGATTGCTGCTGAAAGGTCGAGCCGTGTTGAGAAATCGCCCCGGCTAACGACGCATGGCACGCGTCCAGGGGCTGCTGGAAGGCATGACACGCTGATCACTCCGCTATCGCGGCTGCCGGGGTCGGCGAGCCAACTCCTTTGCCCTGGGCATGACCGGCATCAGTCACCTGCGTCTCACCCTCTGTATCTGATCCCGGCTGGCGGGTCTGGGTATTGGCATCTCCTGGGCCGGCTTCGCCCTGGGAAAGGGTGCCGAAAGTTGCTCGACAATCTGGACGACTACCAACTATGGCTGGCCGGCGCGGCAGTGCTGATCGGCCTGTTGGTCGCTTCGGGGCTATTTGCCCGACATTGAATGCAGTCATAATTAAACCTTGATTAACCGCCGCATCAGGCGATGGCTTACCGAAGTTTAATTATCACCTCGCTTAGGAGATCCTGTAATGGCCTCGACAATCGCCGCCGGTTCCATGCGTTCCTTGTAATTCACATCGGCGGTTCCCGCCCGGATCACCCCATCACGGTCGATAATATAGGTGGCCGGCACCGGCAGAACATAACGGCCCTCACCGTTATAATCGGCCAGATCGAGCCCGAAGTTACGCCGGTACACATCGGCCAATTCCATTGGCACTTCAAAATAGAGGTTGTAGGCTTTCATCACCGCACTATCCAGATCGCTCAGGATCTCGAACGGATAATCGTCTTCTTTCACCTGCTCCAGCGACTTGTCCGGCTTCTGCGGTGTCACCGTGATCAGCTGTGCACCCTCGCGTTCGATCGCCGACAGGCTTTCCCGCAGGGTATGTAACTGGAGATTACAGTAAGGGCACCACGCGCCACGATAAAAGACGAGCACGACCGGTCCCTTTTCAAGCTGATCGTACAGGCTGACCGGGTTACCAAAAGCATTTGGCAGAATAAAGTCCGGTGCTTTCTCGCCCACTTCGAGTCCCGGATCCGGCATGTTGGTGGCGAGATCCTCTCCGGCCTGTTGCATGATTTGCTGATCTTCGTGACTCAGCTTCGGTCCCTTCGATTTCTTCCGGCGTTCGGCCTCAAATTGCTCCCGCGCCTGCTCATAGCTGGGAACGGATTCCCCGGCTCCGGCAATTGAGTACATCACCAGGCCGATCACCATAAAAACAGGCAGTGCCAATTGATAGGCTGTGCGCATGATCTGTCCTTTTGTACTGTCGATGGATTGCCTGCTCCTGATTGGTGAGCAGTATGTTTACTTCACTGGTTCTGTGTCAGGTAAACAAACAGATATCCGACTCGCCGGCGAATTCAAAGAACATTGCCGCGCCGCCATATTCAATACCGTCGATGAAACTTGTCTGTTCCATATCAAAAAGATCCACCGTCATCTGACAGGCGATCATTTTCACATCCGCCTCCTGGCAAAGACTGCGAAGATCCTCGACACTTGCCACGCCCTTGCTCTTGAGTTTCTTTTTCATCATCGAGGTCATTATGGACTGCATGCCGGGAATGGCCGTCCCAAGCACCGGAAACCACTTGTCCATGCCCAGGGGCATCGGCATACCGGGGTTACCCAGTGGCGAGACCTTCAGGTCCAGATCCCGGCGCAACAGTTGCAGGCCATAGAAGGTAAAGAATATCTGCACCTGATAGCCCAGTGCCGCGGCAGTGGAGGCCAGAATAAACGGCGGGTACGCCCAATCCAGCGTGCCCTTGGTGGCGATGATGGCCAGTTTCTTTGCATCACTCATAATCGATCTCCCGCCCTCAGGCTTTTTGAATCACAAAATAAAACGTCCCGCTTTCCTCGCGAGACTCCTGCAGTTCATGTCCGGTCTGTCTGGCAAACGCTTCAAAGTCCTTGACCGCACCCGGATCAGTCGCTTCAATGTGCAGCACCTGTCCGGATGCCATTTGCGCAATCGACTTTTTGGCGCGCAGAACCAGCAGCGGGCAAGTGAGCCCTTTGGCATCCAGTTCCTGATCATAGGCGGCCATAACTCCTCCTTTCATGGGCCAGGATTCAGAACGCACGTAATTCATGAACGACTGCTCAATAACTAATTTCACTGTAGCTGTTATTGAGTGATCATTCAAGTACACGACGGATTTTGTCCCGGCAGGTTAAACGCTGCCCCGGGCCAGATTAGCCCCCTGCTGAAGAAAGCCAGGCAAAACGGGAAGTTAGCGAGTGCTATCACTTCAATACTGTCCCTGTTACGCTGCTCAATAGCGGGTGATTCTGGCCCGCCCAACCCGATCGAGGCGCCCGCATGTGGATGCGAACAACCTGCAATCTTGAGTTCCAACTGGCCTATCCCACGCCGTTGATTCTCATGCTGCGTGCCCGCAGCGGGCTGCGGCAGTGGATCGCCCGGGAAAGTTATATCTTTGCCCCCAACGTACCGGTGCAGGAGTACACGGACATCTTCGGCAACCTCTGCCAGCGCCTGATTGCGCCGGCCGGGGAGTTTTATGTTCGCACCTCCGCGGATGTCATCACCCGAGACAGCCTCGAAGAAGCACCGGGCGGCGGCTTTGTCGATATCCCGGATCTGCCCGACAACGTGCTCATGTACTTGCTGCCCAGCCGTTACTGCGAGTCGGACAAGTTCGGCAACATGGCACGGGAGATCGTCGACGGCCTGCCGCTGGGCTACGACCAGGTAGCGCAAATCATCCGCTGGCTGCGCGAGTCGATTCGCTATGCGCCGGGCACCAGCGCCTATCCCCTCTCGGCGGTCGAGGTCAATCTGCAGGGCGAAGGTGTCTGCCGGGATCTCTCTCATCTGGGCATCAGCCTGTGCCGGGCGCTCAGTATTCCGGCACGGCTGGTGGTCGGCTATTTGCACGCGCTGGAGCCGATGGACATGCACGCCTGGTTCGAGGCCTATGTGGACAACCACTGGTACACCTTCGATCCCACCGAGAGCACCCTGCGCGGCGGTCGACTGGCTGTCGCCTACGGCCGCGATGCGGCCGATGTGGCAATCTACACCCAGTTCGGCCCACCGGCCACCTTCAGCGATATGCAGGTCAGTGTCGAGCTGCTTGATGCCCCACCCGGCTAATGCCAGCAACCCCGTAGCGCCGACTGTCGGCGGCCACCGGGGACATGCCAGTCGTGAATCACCGACAACACGAGGGCCGATCTCTCCTGCCCCTGTCTCCCTGGCTGTTATGTAGCGGGGCACCGGGCGTATTCAGCTTCATTTCAGTTCACTCTGGCAGGCTGAATACAATTCATTGAGGAAGTCGCCATGCTTTATACCATTGAAGTGCGACACAGCGCCTGATGGATACATCAAATAGCGTAAAAATCACCGTTTTTCAGTCACGACCTTAACTTACAGCACGCCGGGAGGATGTGTTCTGCCTGGCATAAGGTCTGATAACATAACATTCATGGTAGTAATCGATACATCCATAACAAATATAAGAACCATCGCCAGAAATCAGCTTTTCATAACTGGAAAATATTTTCCCACAAAACGCACAACGGGGGTCCATGGCGTACTCCCCCTGGCATCTTGCGGCCTCCTGCGGCGTCAACCATTTAACCGACACTGAGGGATACTCAACATCGGCATGACGCGCGGCCTCATCAAGACTGCCAAAGTGTCTGGCATGCAAGGTTTTCCAACTATCATCACAATAATACAACGCGAACCCAGCCCCCTCGTTTTTTTTGCATATCGCCAGCTGCGTAATACCATCGGGACGCTGCGTAGCCTGATTGCATATTCCTATCGAGGACTGTTCAGGAGCGTTATCCAACACAGAAAAAAGTTTGACTGCGGCACAATTCAAAATTCGCGGTATATGCCTCATGAGAACCTCCTTGAGCGGACTCTGTGGAGAAAGGATTCAAAGTATAGACCGCCAGGAGAGACACAGAAAAATAAAAACAAACAAATAAAGCATCATCTTTCCTGTTAACAACCCAAACCGGCCGGCTCAGCCTGTTCTCATAACTGGCCACGCGTCGGGTAATTCAGAATAATAAGCAATACTTATATTAGTAATACTTATCAAAGCAATAAAAACATTATAATTATTATTATTCCATCGCATGCCCATCTTGGGGCGCATCATCAAACAGGTTGAACAGGTTGAACAGGTTTAAATCGAGCTTGAAAGACTCACGCCTTGCAACAGGCAACTTGGACTCCACTAAGGATAAGTAGTACCCCATCTGGTGGTTTTGCAGATTACTTTCGGAGGGCAGCTGTTTGGTGAAACCAAAAACACGCAACATACTGTCAGTACTATCTAAAATCGCATAGCGATTGTCAGGAAGCAGGATTACTTCCATGCCAATATGCCAGTATATATCCAGATCGTTGATATCCACGGGATCCAGAGGTGGTACCAATGGCACCAGGTCGTTGGGGGCGACCACGCGGAGAATGTTCAGATGGCCGAACCTTGCAGCTCCTGCAATATTGGTCACCTTCGGCTGTCCAAAGGTGACAACCTGCGTCACATCAAACTGGTCAAGATCCAGATACATGGCAAGAATCAAGGCCACAGCGCCTCCCAGGCTGTGGCCGGTGACGCTGACTGTGTAATCGGGCTTTAGTTGTGGCTTGATTTTTCGATATATTTTTTCCGCAGCCAGGGAAAATCCCCGATGCAGGCGGATGCCTGCATGTGCATCAGTCACCAGTTTGACGTCCATATTGAGTAAAGTATTTTCAATATTGGACGTCCCTCTGACTACAACTACCTGAGATTTATCCTTGTCACTTCTGAGCAAATAGTAGGTAACAGAGAGTTCAGGAATATAGCCATGATAGATGAGGTAATGCTGCTTTGACTGACCAACCTCGTCAACTCGGGATTTTCCCTGGTAGGAGGCTTCCGAGAAGTCAGCATAATTTTTTATCTGTACGAAATCGACCGCAGCCCTCTCTGTACCTGATGCGCTGGAAATCGTGCTCATAACGCCAGAAATCACCAGGGCGAGTGTTATCCGTGTCAGTTTGATCAGGCGGATAAAGAACATTTTCGATTTATTGGCTCGCGTGCATTGTCATGAATCTCCTTCAAACTAATTTAATAATCGCCTGAGCTTGTCTTCCGCCTTTTTCTTCTCTTCGTCGATCTTGCTATCCGCCTCGTCTTTAAGCCTGGCTTTCTCTTCTTCTACTTTTTCCCTGGCCTCGGATTTGAGTTTATCCAGCTCGGCATCGATCCCTTTTTTCCTGATTTCATCTATTGTGACATCAATCAGCCGCTGCAAAATCTCCCGGGTCAGTTCACCTGGCGTTGCCCCCTGGCTGCCACCGAGATCGGTCATATTGATATTGGGGAGATTGAGCTCATAGTCCTTGTTGAGCGGTGTCACTTTAGCGGCGATCCCGCCTTGCTCGAACGTAATTCGTCGGATAATCAGCCGTGGCTGCTTTGCAGCGCTCTTTTCTGTTTCCGAACTCTCCTTCGCGGCAGGTTGACTCATGACGAGATTTTTCTTCAATTCATTCAGGTTGGCTTTTGTGTTTGCGTTGACTTCGAAGAAAACACGGGGACCCCGCACAGTAATATGGTTAATCACATAGGGCTCTTCACGAATTGATTTGAAATCAATTCCCATCGCCGTCTCACCCAGGGAGATAGCATGTGCCAACTCAAAACCTTCGGGATTGGCGACGGTCAGACCATAGACAGCCCCATCACCCTCGGTAAGCTTGATTTTGACTTTGTCCACCCGGATGGCAGTCTGTGTCGCCTCGGATCCGTATTTCTCAATGGTGTCTTTGACGATTGCATCAAGGTTGGTCAAAACATAAAAGACAGCAGCGGCAATCGCTATCACTACCAGAGCAAAAAGGCTGAGAATGACTTTTTTCATTTCATATAATCCAGTTCGGGTTGGCCGGCTATTCATGTTTCGATTTAGCAAAAATAGTAGATTGTCGGTACCTATTCAACGCTTTATACTGAAATCGTCTGGCAAAAATCAGATCTGCTTTATCAGAGCTGAACTGTTTTTCACCATCGGCATAATAACCCGGTATTCTATAGCAGGGCAGGTCAAACAGACGAATTCAGCCACAAACAGGCCCGCGGAGGACGCTATGTACAATGTCGCCACTCATGGCCCTTTCAAGGGCTTAAATCCACGTGCCGCTTTTCTCTCCATTCTCTGGGTGCTGATTATCACTCTGCTGGCCCTCTACCGCACAGCCGATCTCGAACATTTCGTTGCCTCCAGTCGTACTTTTCTTACCCCATTTCTGGAATGGTATTATGTAGTCGTTATGGCGTTCTTTCTTGCCATGGTGATCTGGCTGGGGATGGGGCGTTACAAAAACGTGCGCCTCGGTCACGATCAGGAAGTCCCCGAGTTCACCACCCTCTCCTGGCTCGCAATGCTGTTTGCCGCCGGCATGGGCGTCGGGCTGCTGTTCTGGGCGGTCGCCGAACCCTTGAGTCATTATAACGATAATCCATTTTTGATTGGCGATAACAATTCTGCCTCCGCGGATATGTCGATGGTTCTTACCTATTTTCACTGGGGACTGAATGCCTGGGGCGTATTTGCCCTGCTGGCGTTAATCCTCGCCTACTTCGGCTATCGTAAGGGCCAGCCGCTGGCGCTACGCTCGGCGCTGCACCCCTTATTGGGCAAGCATACTCACGGCTGGGCCGGTGACATGGTGGATCTGCTGGCAATTTTGGCCACCGTCTTCGGCATTGTCACCACTTTGGGGTTGGGGGTACAACAGTTCGGCGCCGGGCTGGAACACATTACTGGTATAGGTAACAGCACTACCAATCAACTCTTTATTACTATTGTTCTGACCCTGAGGGCAATGCCCCACTGGCGGAACAAGGCGATATGGAAAAAGATGATACTGCCGATCACCGGGTAGGTTCAGGCATCGAGGAGTCGTCGCGTTCAGGCTGATGCCTGCTGCAACTCGTGATTGGCATTATCAGGAAATCAGTAGACAGAGATGATATAAACTGGTTTTGGGCTGGTGCTCGCGCACTCAGCCCAAAACCGTCGCCAGGAATGGTTAACGCTTAAAAACGGGAACCGATATTGAACCCCATGGATTGCTCCGAGAGGCTTATCTTCGCACCGTTGTCGGAGGCGGTCAGGGTCTTCTCCGGTACGAGCATGTAGTGCCAGCCCAGATCCCAATGGTTATTGAGCGCGACGCTCATGCCGACGGTGTAATGGGTCTCGACAATGGCCGGCAGAAGAAGATTGCAACTGACCTTGTCTTCATCGAACGGCGCCTCGGCATAATTGTAACCGGCCCGCAGCGTCACGCGTTCACTGGCATCATAGGCGACACCCAGCGCGTAGATGGTCTGATCCTCCCAGCCCGGGTTCATCGGAAACTCGTACCCACCCGATCCCTTGACCGACAGCTTGTCCATGGTATCCGACCAGTTGATCCACTTGATGTCGGCAGAGACTGTCAGGTTCTGGTTTGCCCGGGACCCGACGCGGGCCAGGCCGGCCGGATTGGAGACCGCGGTCATCGCGCTGCCGGGATTGGCGGTTACGGCACCGCCGAGGCTCTTTTGATAGGCGCCGACGCCAAGGCGACATCATCGCGCCCTTGCGCGAGCACAGGGAACAATTACAGCGCAGGCCTTTATCGATCGGCTCGGCCTCGAATGAAAAGCCGACTGCGCCGCAATGGCAGCTTCCATGGTAGTGCATCTCATCACACTCCTTATAAAGGCGGACCAGGTATCAGGGAGGAATATAGTCAGTCCATGCTCTTGCGGCAAACTCACCACCCCCGGAGGACGGATAAGGGTTTATCGGTTCTGAATAATCTCGGCATCTGGCGCCACCGCTATCCTGAAATATCAGATTTTCGAGCTTCGGCCAAAACATGCCGTTGTCCTGGCATATTGTGGCATCCAGCTTAACCCTTAGCCGGGTTCTGGTGTCGGGCTGTTCAGACAAACCGTGCACCAGGTCACGTTGTGAGAAGGGATGCAATACATTGCGAATTGTGTCTAATTACAGTCTGTCAATGCCTTGTAAAGTAGCCATTAACCGCGTTCGATGGCCTCCGCAAACAGCACACGGAAATAATACTCAACATGTCATGGAAAAAAGCATCCGCCGCCAGCGCGTGGAGCTCGCGCGCGTATTGCGCAAGCCCATCGCGGATCTGAGTCGACAACTCGCACCGTTCTGGGAAAACCGTTACCGGCTGGAGTCCCTGCTCGCCAGATCGACTTTGACCTGCGCGACCTGCCTGTCACGGCAGGGCTTTTCAGACAATCTGCTGAATGACGCCAGATCAAAGGCGATCCGGCAATCAGAGGACTGGTATTTCAGCAATCCCGCGTAGAAAGTCCCCTGGACAGGAACATGGACCAGGTTATGAGCATCCTCGAAGAGCTGCTTACCCAGAACGGGAGCTTCCAGGTACAGATTCATTTCGCCAGCAGCCAGGCGATTATCTGGCTGACACTCGACCCTTATCGCTACCGCCTCCTGGATATCGATGCCCTGACCGATCCGGATATCTGCCTGATATACCCTCACGAGTCCTATCCCTCGCTTGCTCTGGTGCAGCCTGAGCAAATCGCCAAAATCCTCGATACCTTCAAGGCATTGCGCACCACTGACAACACCTTCTATCTGCGTCAGGCTTCGATCAATATTTTCAGTGGCTTGATTAGCGTTACCTTCTCATGCGACGGTACACACTACAGGCGTTATGACGAATTTCTCGAGAAAAGCATCGCCTTCTGGTTCGGAGCCTCGATCGCTTGATCATTCAGCCACAAACAGCCGCAATCCATACTGGTCAAAGCGACCGATACCGACAGTTCCTGATTGGCGCCGGACGCCCGATACAGTTCAGACCACTGGCTGTTCCCGATCCGATTTTACGACTTACACGGATTACATATCATTGAGATAAGATTTGGCCTCCTCACCAGGATTGGGCAATCCGGCAATACGCCATGCGTTGAGGCAACTTTGAAACAAATCATGTACCCAGAACTTTTCTTTACCCAGGCGATGGCAGACGCTGTTCATGGCCGGCGCCACCCCGAATTTCTTGTAGTAATCCCGCAAACTGTAGATCACCAGCCAATGGTTGTCTGTCAGCGGCGCCACCTTCAGTTGCTCCGCAATAGTGTTAGCGGCCTCTTCCGTCCACTGCGCCGGATCGACGATGAGCCCGGCTTCATCCATTTCCGGCAAATTTGTATTTTGTCTTACGGCGGTCATACGTTCCTCCTTGCGGTATTCACCGGGGAACTATGTGGGTTTCATGACTCCGACTCTTCCTTCAAGTATAGACGACAACGGCACACGTAAAACGCTGAGATAAAATCATCTTTCCCGAGGGGAATTCAGGCTGATCTTTCCTGCCCCAATGTCAGGTGAAAGGTAGCCCAGCAAACTACTCCCGTCCCAACATTGCCCTCTTCAGCCTGCCGTCCACCGGTGATTCCCCCAGCCAGATAGATAGCAAGGCGCGCTGAAAATCGGCACCACTGATTCGGGTTTTTTCCGTGTTGTTAATTCGTACCACAGTATTGCTGTCAGGCAGAAAGTCGATAATAACGACATCGCCCTCCACGATATTACCAAACGCGGCATTGAATGTGTCTATCTCGGATTGCAAACCGGTGAACTGCGCATCCGTCAGATTATCCTCAAACCCCTCTGTCCAGGCGGAGTGCATTTTCTTTTTTTCGATCTCGTCATAAAGAAAGTGCATAACAACGCGCCTGGGCGATCCATCGTCCAGAATTTTTTTGATACTGTCTGAACGCTCGGGGAGATAGAGTGCGCCGATATAAATATCAAAAATGAACTTGGCACGAACGCCCGCGCCGTTCAGGACCAGTTTCTGCTGTGAAGCTTCCTGCGTAATCTGTTCGGGGAACTTGACGCCCTTGATTTGCAGGGCAAAAACATAAGCGGGTAGCAGCAGCATGCATGCTGCCACACCCAATGTCGCGATCTTTTTCATCACACCCTCGGACTTGATCTGTAGTTCTCGCTACCTAATTATTGACCATTACCGGATAATTTCCAGGACAGGCGAAAATAAGACGCCGTGCAGGGAAAGCCGAGGAATCACCCCGGCTCTCCCCGGCCATATAAGCAGCAATACAGGGCTGTTCGCTACATATACCTGCGCGTATCTCTCAGGTGTTTTGGGACCGCGCGACAGGTTTCAACTTGAATTTTCCGTTTTTGAGCTTTATTTGCTCATATGCCGTAGCAGGGCAGTCACGTTAGCGTGAGGCTGCTTCTCTTTCGGTGGCTCGTAAGCACTCATGGTGCCACAACCGGCCAACATTTCCAGAGCAAGAATCCCCAAAAGCAGCAGAATATCCATAAGCCCGGGCCAGCCGGCCAACCTGAGCGGCGCCGACTTGAGGGGAAGCCCGGGATATCCCCGGTACCGCGCCATTCCCGGTTTTATTCAGGGCGTCGACTTTGTATGCCTATAATCACCAGCGAAAGCGCGACAAGACAGGTAATCACAATCATCCAGACGGGCATATAGAATGTCGTGTAGACCTCCCAACCCAATGCTCGCAATACGCTGGACAACGCGGTGGCGCTACCGGTCAGATGTCCCCCCAGGGTTCCGGCCACCGCCAGCAATACACCGCCCAGTGCCCCGAGCAACAGCATCAACCAGCGATTGTGGCCTTTCCAGACCGCCTCGCCTGCACGCTGACGCAACACGGCAATCAGCGCCCAGTAGGCCAGGGTCCAGGTTGCGGCGAGAATATGATTGCGGCCCATGGGTGTGTAGGTGATCGCCTCCGGCGACCAGACCAGCAAGCCGCTGGCATAGGCCAGCAGACCGAGGGCCGTCCCCAGCCACAGAATCGGGGCCAGCACCCGATCTGCCGCCAGGGCAAAGCGGCCGGCGGAGACGGTCCTCACCAGAATAATAATGGCCCCGGTCGTCCACAGGGCAAGCGGGAAATGCACCAGCATGTGATGATAGGCTTCCATCGCTTATCGCCTCGTCTCTGCCTGCAGCGTGCGCACCAATGCAAATCCGAATCCGGTAATCAGCAACATACCGGCAATCAGGGTCCAGAACCAGTGAGTGATAATCGCCGCATTGAATTCCATTTCGACCCCGTAATGGGCCAGTTGTTTCGGTGTATGCCGGGAAGCGACTGGGACATCCTGCGCGATCTTCTCCGCGCCGGCATGGGCGTGACTGGTCAACAGCGGCCAGCTGACCTGCCCGGGATAAAACAACGTCACCTCAAACCAGTCCTGTTGCCAGCCGGGTTGCTCGCCCTCGAAGCGTGCCGCGCGTAACGGCGCATCGCGTTCCATGCCCAGCGTGACCGGCAACGACACGTAGTGCCAGCGGCCACCACTCGCGTTACGGTGAACCGCGAAGGCCAGCCAGTACAGCTGTTTGTGGACAAAGGCCTTGTCATCCAACGGATGGCCCGTGTCCAGAGCCCGCTCCAGGGTCACCTCCCAGTACCCCGCCCGCCAGCGCCCCTGACTTGAGACGCTGATGTCGGAATGAGAGCCCGACCCCGGCCGCAACATCCGCCGTGGCAGGGTATCGCCATCCTCCCAGGCATGATCCGGATCGAAGGGTATGGCCTCGGCCTTGCGCAAGTAATAGATATCGTCGAAACCCAGCCGCTTTTGTTCCAGGTCCGCCCAGCTGAGTGCGGCAAAACCAACCTTGTCCGGGTCGAACATCCACATGGGCCGGTTGTTCGCACTGTCCCAGTTGGTGGTATAGACGCCCTGCCCCTCATCACCATAGCGGTACTCGGCCACAAACTGATCATCGGACTTGCCAATCGGATTGGAACGATGCGCCCGCCAATGCCACAAATCCAGAAAGTAGCCCGCCTCACGCAGCTCGCCCAGTTCCTGTTCGGGGACGATCGATGTCCAGTCCGCCGGGTCGGTTCGCGTGGCAGGCAGGTACTTGCGCACATCGGACTTGCCTTTCTTTCCACCAAGGTAGGGATGGGCCTTGACCGCTGCAGCATCCGCCTCGTCGGTGAAAAACCGCATGCCGTTACCGATAGTGGCATAACCGCCGTATTTGTCGAACGCCGGCACGCGACCGTCGTCCACCAGCATCGTCACTCGATCCTCGTAGATCCCCTGCGGCTGCCGGCCGATCGGGCTTTTGCCGATACGCAGCCACTTGCCGTCCTGATAACGGAGCATGTCATGGTATATATGCGGCTGCTTTGCGGGCCACCGGTAACGGAAGAACATCTTCTCGCCGTTGTAAGCCGCCTTCACCTGCAGGGGTATCGTCAGCGTTTGAGGGATATAAATGTTGCGGCCGGCATCATTACCCACGACACCGGTACCATGAAAAACCCAGGCGAGCAGCAGCGTAATCAGGAACAGACCAATCGCCAATCCTGAACGTGACATTCCCATCGCCCTTCCTCTTTTGCAAAAGAGATATTAATCGAGGTTGCCGGAACAACGATCAGCCGCCATCCGCAGGCTTTCATATTGACGGCTACATCTCGAAATTCCTGAATTATCGATATCCGCTGACCAAGGTGTAACAGCGAACCGGATGGAAATCAAATATTCCCCGGAGAAATCCGATATTCCATTCTCTGACGCGATGTCCGGTCAGGTCATTACAAGTTTGCAGACCTGCTTGTTGGAGGGACTATCCGGCTACCTGTCACCAGGGCATTGGGGTGCCGTCAAAACGCAGAAAGACGCCTGACTGCTCAAGCGTGAAATCATCGATGATTTGACGCATCCCCTGCACACTCTCGGCAGGTGTATACGGCGCCGAATCGCCTCCCATGCGGGTCTGGACCCAACCGGGATGCAGCAACAACACACCGACCTTGCGCGGCGCGACTTCATGGGATAAACCGGTCATAGCCGCGTTCAGGGCCGCCTTGCTGGAACGATAGGCGTAATTCTTGCCACTGTCGATATCCGTGATGCTGCCCATGTGGCTGCTGATGCCAACCAGCAGACGGCGCCGGCTGCGGGCAACCGCATCCAGCAAGGCTTCACTGACCCGCATGGCCCCCAGGACGTTCACCGCGAAGGTCTGCTGCCAGTTGGCATAATCAATGCTACCGAGTTTGTCCTTGCCCCAGCGTTCGTAATAAACACCGGCATTATTCACCAGAATATCGATGGCAACATCGCTCAATTCTCTGGCCAGCGCCCCGATCTGCTCGGCCCGGGTGACATCAAGCGGATGGACGGAGACATTCGGATGGTCACTTGCCAGCTTGTGCAGTTCATCGGCCTGCTCCGGAAAGCGACACGTAGCGTAGACCCGCCATCCCAGCTGTGCATACTGACGCACCCATTCCAGACCTAGCCCGCGGTTGCTACCCGTCACGAGGATCGAGTTCATATTCATATCCGATCTATATGCCAAATCGTGTGGTCAGTAAACCCTGGACAAAATCGCTGTAACGGACAACGGGGCTTACGAATTGCAATAGAACCGGTCTCTTGCCGGCCGGATCCTCTGTATACTAGCCGGCACTTTTAACTACTCTCCCGCTTCAAGACGATCTTTGAGAATTTCCAGTAACAACGGATGGTCGATGATCAGGGGGGTAATAGTGTAGTTAAGCTGCGGATAATCGCTCGTCACGGTATTGCAGATTTCCGCCACGTCGCCATGCGGGCCGGCATGGCGACCGGGGAGGAAGAAGAGCATGGCGACGATCACCTCTGTCACACCCCGCTCCGCCTGTTGTCGCAGCCAGGTCGCGAGCAGATCGCCGTTAAAATCGTATTCTTTGCCTTCACGGCGCTCCATGACCGCCTGGTCCACCTCAAGGCCGTGTTGCCTTGCCAGAGTTTGGGCAACGCCCCTGCGTACCTCGGTTATCATCGGGCTCGGGGAGCCGTGGTCGACCAGTACCAGCTTTGCCCCATCTACGCTCTGCCGCCGGGCCTGCTGGATATGTTCGAACACGACCTGCGCCAGGCGCGGTTCGCCCTCGGGCAGGGGCCAGGTGACCGGGGCCACCCTGACCGTCAGTTCGGGATATGTCGATTTGAGTCTCGCCACCTCGGCGGGAATAAACGAGGTGATCGCCCGGCTCAGTCCGAAGAACAACGGCACCACCACAAATTCCTGTTCACCCTGCGCCAACCGGGTCCGGAGAAATTCGGGAAACACCTGCGCGGGCGTACCATCCAGTTCCTCCTCGGGAATCGCGTCTGCATGCTGCAGCGAGACCGGGTGGATAGTCTTGCCCGTATGTTCGCTCAGCCGGGCGGCCAGGCAACGCAAATACAATGTAGCGTCCGGTTGTTTGGAACCGTTATCGACAAGCAGGTAAACTGGCATGGAACTCTTGGTCCCGGGTCATGAGCACACCCCATCTTATCAGCTTTTGCCGAAGAGCAAAGACCCGGACAAATCACCCCGCAACCTTCCAACAGTGGTGGCGGGCAGATATAATCTTCTATTTATTACTGATTTTTTATTTCGCTTTACGGCGACAATATTCTTTGCCCGCCTGGGTCAGGTAATACTTCGTGCCGCTGACACCGGCAACCTCTTCCACCATACCTTTATCTACAAGCTTTTTCATGGCATGTTGCGCATGGATCATACTGATACCCATCCTGTCGGCAATGGTTTTCATCAACACACCCTTGTCGCCTTCCTTTATGAGTATCGTCAGAATCCGGGCCAGTTCCGCCTTCTTTTCGCGCTCCTTCTCTTTCTCTTCATTCCTGGCTGATGCGCGCTTTTTGGGGTCAGGAGCACTGATCCGGTTCTGCACTTTCCAGACAACCGTGTCGCCCTGCTCTTCCCTGACCAGCCCGCCCTGCTTGAACCGGTAGCCTAGCCTGACCAGCTTTATCAGGGTCGGGAGCATGATGACGATCATGATGACCAGAAGCCATAGCGGGATTGATATGCTGTAAGAAAGTAATGACATATGAATAACGTCCAGGCCTGCCTTGCGTACGATATAGTCGGACTGAGTTATTGAATCAGCCCAAAGTACCTCTTAACATTAGGTAATTCCGTGCTCCGTTCCCGGTTTTCAGACAGAGGAATCCATCGCGTGACGCTCGAATCAGCCATTGCCACCTACGGCTACCTGGCAGTCGCGCTCGGCGTTTTTGTCGAGGGCGAGGCGATTGTATTGACCGCCGGCTTCCTCGCCCACCGGGGACTGCTGGAATTACACTGGGTGATGATGGCATCAATCATCGGCTCGATCCTGACCTACCAGTTTTTCTTTCTGCTCGGCCGCCTCAAGGGTCGGGCCGTACTGGAAAATCGCCCCGGGTGGCAACCGCGCGTGGCGCGGATTCGCAGTCTGCTCGAGCGTCACAATATGCTGATCATCTTTGGCTATCGGGGTCTGTTTGGCCTGCGCGCCATCACCCCTTTCGCTCTGGGCATGACCGGCATCAGCCACCTGCGCTTTACCCTGCTGGATCTGATACCGGCCACGGTCTGGGGACTGGGCGTCTCCTGGGCCGGCTTTGCCCTGGGCAAGGGTGCGGAAAAGCTGCTGGAGAACCTGGAGGAGTACCAGTACTGGCTGGCTGGCGCGGCACTGCTTGTTGGTCTGCTGATCGCCGGCCTGTATGCCCGGCATCGGATGCAATTATGACAAATCAAAACCCATCAGCGTTTCTTATAAGCTCCCGGCTACGTATCCCGTTTTCAATGACAAACAGCGCAAGGATTATCACCATTTTGTGAGCAGCACATAAAAAAGGGGAGAGGCACATCCCCTTCCAGAGCGTTACCACTAACTAAACAAGCGTCCCGAATACCAGTCCAGAGAGATTGCTTCGTCACGTTGTTCCTCGCAATGACCCACGATTTTCGGTCATTGCGAGCGAAGCGAAGCAATCTTTTGAACAAAGTGTTCGGGTATTCGGAACACTTATTTAGTTACTTTTTCTTCTGTGGCTGATCGAGATAACGCACATCGCGTACCGAGTACGGAATCGGGTTGATGTACTCATAGCCCTTGGACTGCAGGTAGGCAATCTCCGGAAAACCCGCCGGGACAACGGTAATAAAGCCGTGCATGTCCGAGGGTTCAAAGCCCGCTGCACGCAGCGCATTGTTACACATCCGGAAATCGACCCCGTCCTCGGCCAGGGCGGCCAGCTTATCGACGATTCCCTGATATTTCATGTAGTTCTCCTTGGCAAACAGGCGCAGCTCCGGCCCGTGGGTAACGACTACCATATGGCCCTTGAGCGGTTTGGCCGTATTTTTGACAAACGCATGCAAAATATTGAGCTTTTTGGGGTCCTCGTAATTGGCATCAAAAACAGCATTGATGGTCGGGTACTCATGCATATTGGTCTTCGCCGTGCCGTAGGGCGCCATCTCTTCGGCCTGGGCGATAGACAACGGCGCTAATAGCAGGCTCAGTAACATTGCTTGCAGTGCTCGATTAATACTTCTCATCTTGCTTCTCCTCACTTCTCGTTGGGTGGTGGTGTTATCCCGACAACCCGTGCCGGCTGGTTATCGTGTTTTTAGTTTGTATTAATAATCCGATTCAAGATCCGCCAGCCAGGCGCGCAATTGATCGTTCTCGCGCCTGATCAGATCGGGATCACTTAACGCATTGGCAATCAAACTGATACCCTGCAATGCCGCCAGCAGATGCAGGGCCAGATCCGCCGCCCGATCCTGGTGTCCCATCTCGACAAAACGCGCTTCGCACCACTGCAACAGAATCCGCAAAGGCTGCGAGGCCAGCTGTTGCTTCTCGCCGCCCTGCTTGGCGAGCTCATAACACAAGCTCCCGATGGGGCAGCCATATCGGGCGTCGATTTCGCTGTCCTCCTGCCAGATATTGATAACCGCCTCGATCATCGCCCCGGCTGAGGCAAGCTGCTCAAAGCCGTGCAACCGCTCCTCAAGCTCACGCACCCGCTGTTCGACAATGGCGCGAACCACATCGTCTTTATTGCGAAAGTAGTAATAGATACTGCCACTCGGCATCTGCGCCTGGCCGGCGATCGCCGCCAGGGTGGTTTCCGCAAAACCCTGTTGATGGACGAGCCGACTGGCCGCTTCGATCAACTGTTGCTGGCGTTGTGTATTGCTCGGGCGAGGTGTCATCGAAATACCTAGTTAGTTAACTAGCTATAGTCTAGTCCAGCCTATTCGGGGACACAACCTGGTCGTTTGCTAAAAGAAGTGATATCAAACCGGGTTGTTATACCCGATGAGCGGCAGGAATTAAGCAGTTATTGATATGCTTATTTGAAGGTTGCGAAGCGCTACCAGATTTTTCTGGGGGTTTTCAGCCGCACAAAAGAGAAGTCGGCAAATTGCAGTCGCAGTTGGCAGCGTTAGACTGTAGCGTCCTTCCGGACGCAGCAGGGCCAAGAGAGCCGTAGGAGCGCCTCTGGCGCGACAAGCCCCGTGGCCCTGCACGATCTATCGCGGCGCAGCCGCTCCTACCGAGCCATATGGTGAGAGTGTTTTCCTCGTCACTCGTCACTCGGCCCTCGGCCCTGCCCGAAGGGCCAGGCTAGGCCGCACTCAAATCCACATCCTTGAGCGGCACCTGCCGGATTCGCTTGCCGGTGGCGGCGAAGATGGCGTTGAGCACCGCCGGCGCGGCGACGGCGATGGTCGGCTCGCCGATCCCGCCCCAGAAGCCGCCGGAGGGCATGACAATCGTCTCCACTTTTGGCATCTCATCCATCAGCATGGACGGGAAGTCATGGAAATTGGTCTGCTCGACGCCGCCGTCCTTGATGGTGCACTCACCGTAAAGCAGCGCCGACAGACCGAAGACGAACGAGCCTTCCACCTGCGCCTCGATCTGTTGCGGGTTGACGGCATGGCCGGGATCGGTGGCGGCGACGATGCGGTGGATTTTGAGTTTGCCCTGCTCATCCACCGATACCTCGGCGCAGGCGGCCACGTAACTGCCGAAGGTCTTGACCACCGCCAGGCCGCGATGCACGCCTTCACCGGCCGGTTTATCCCAGCCGACTTTTTTGGCCACGGCATCGAGCACCGCCCGGCTTTTTGGCTGATCGGCCATCAGGCTGCGGCGGAACTCGAGCGGATCCCGGCCGGCGGCATGGGCCAGCTCATCCAGAAAACATTCCATATAGATAGCATTCTGGTTGATGTTGACCCCGCGCCAGAAGCCCGGCGGCACCGGCGGGTTGCGCATGGCGTGCTCCACCAGCAGGTTGGGCACCGTGTAGCTGATGGCGTGGTCGCCCTCGGAGTGAAAGCCCTGGAAAGTGACCGGATCCATGCCGTCCTGCAGCCCGTCGGGCATCACGGCGGCCAGGATCGACTGGCCCGAGATACGCACGTTCAGCCCGGTCAGGTTGCCGGCCTCGTCCAGCGCGCCGACCAGCTTGCAGTGGGTGATGGGATGATAGTGACCGTGGGCCATATCCTCCTCGCGGCTCCACAACAATTTGACCGGGGTACCGGGCAGCTGTCTGGCGATGGTCACCGCCTGGGTGACAAAATCATGAAACGCCCCGCGCCGACCAAAGCCGCCGCCCAGGTGAATCTTGTACACATCACACTTGTCCACCGGTAACCCGGCGGCGTCGACCGCCGCCTTGAGAGCCGCCTCACCGTTTTGCGTGGGGCACCAGACCTCGCACTTGTCTTTGCTCCACAGCGCGGTGGCGTTCATCGGTTCCATGGTGGCGTGGTTCTGGTAGGGATAGCGATAGGTCGCCTCGACGGTGCTGGCCGCGCCGTTTAACGCCTTGTTGACATCACCGGCCTGGTTACCGACAAAGACATCCTTGTCGGAGGTCAGTCCCTCCTCGAGCATTTTATCGATCGCGGCGCTGTCGAGTTTCGCGTTCGGCCCATGGTCCCAGGTGATCGGCAACGCCTCCAGCGCCTGGTTGGCCTGCCACCAGGTATCGGCCACGACGGCGACGGCGTCCTCACCCACGCGCACCACATTGCGCACGCCGGGCATGCCGGTGACCTTTTTCTCGTCAAACGCTTTGAGCTTGCCACCGAAGGTCGGGCAGGCCTTGATCGCGGCGTTGAGCATGCCGGGCAGTTGCAGATCGGCGCCGAAGATCTGCTTGCCGTTGAGCTTGTCGTCGGTGTCCAGACGCGGGATCGGCTTGCCGATGATTTCCCACTCGTCCGGTTGTTTCAGTGCCACATGCTGCGGCGGGAACAATTCGGCAGCCGCTTCGGCCACCTGGCCGTAGGTGAGCGTGCGCCCGCTGGGCTGGTGGGTAATCACGCTGTTGGCCGCGCGACATTCGCCTTTGGGCACATCCCAACGATCGGCCGCCGCCTGCAGCAGCATCTCCCGCGCCACGGCCCCGCCCTTGCGCACATAGCGGTGGCTGTCGCGGATGCCCCGACTGCCGCCGGTGGAAAAGCTCCCCCAGATCCGATCCCGCGCACGGTTCTCGCCGGGGGTCGGGTATTCGGTAATGATCCTGTCCCAGTCGCACTCCAGCTCCTCGGCCACCAGTTGCGCCAGGCCGGTCAAGGTCCCCTGGCCCATTTCGGAACGGGCGATGCGAATGATGACCGTGTCATCGGGCTGGATGACGACCCAGGCGCCGATTTCGGGGAAACCTTCGGAGGGCAGCTCATCCCACTCGCCCGCCACGGCCGTGGCACTCATGGGCAGATAGAGCCCGAGGGAGAAGCCCGCGCCCAGCCCGGCCGCGCGGGTGCTGGTGATCAGAAACTCGCGCCGGGACACATCGATGCTGTCGGTTTTCATGAGGTGCGCTCCTTGCCGATCGCCACGGCCCGGTGAATCCCGCGCCGCACCCGGTTGAAGGTGCCGCAACGGCAGATGTTGGTGACCTGGTTATTGATCTCCGCGTCACTGGGCTCGGCGTTGTTGTTCAGCAACGCCGCCGCGGCCATGATCATCCCCGGCTGGCAGTAACCGCACTGCGGCACATCCAGCTCCTTCCAGGCCTGCTGCAGCGGATGGCTGTTATCCTCGGAAAGCCCCTCGATGGTGACGATCTGCTTGGTGACATCCATGGCAGAGACCGGCACGGTACAGGCGCGCACCGCCTCGCCATCGACATGCACCGTGCACGATCCGCACAGGCCGATGCCGCAGGCATACTTGGTGCCGGTCAGCCCCAGCTGCTCACGCAGCACCCAGAGCAGCGGCGTCGAGCCATCGACCTCCACCTCGACCGTTTCGCCGTTGATGTTCAATGTTGCCATGCGAAGCCCTCCGAAAAACCTGCCAGAAGTCTAGACGGGGCAGGCAGGCTTAACAACAGGCTTTGAACGTAGTTTTTGTGGGAAAAGAAAATTGGCAGAACAGCTGAATAGTGAGCCTGTAGGAGCGCCCCGCGGGCGCGACTGCCGAATCTGGCACCGTCGCGGTCGAAGCCCGCTCCTACAGGGATTGTATAGATAGTTGGCAGTTGGCAGTTGGCAGTTGGCAGTTGGCAGTTGGCAGTTGGCAGTTGGCAGTTGGCAGTTGGCAGTTGGCAGTAAAAGCTGAACCGGGTTCATTCATCGGTCAAGTGATCGATCATCGTCATTAAACAATTCCAAGAGTGGTGTATACAACGTGCCAGAGGCCCGGGCTGTTAACCGGATTGTTCGCTGGCCACGACGACCTCGTGCATTTCCAGCTTGCCCTCGCCGTCGAATGCTTCTTTCGGCATCAGATTGCTGTGGGCCAGTTTGAAATCCTCGCTGCCTACCCAGGCCTCGAACGACGCTTTGTCCTGCCAGGTGGTCAGCACCACATAGGGGGTCTCATCACTCTCTGGCCGGAGGACTTCCATGCGCACAAAGCCCGGCTGCTGATCGATCTGGCCGGCCCGTTGGCGAAAACGTTCCTCGAAGGTCTCTTCCCATCCGGCGGCGACCGGCACGCGATTGGCGACAATAAACATGATTACAACTCCACTGACAAGCGATTTTAGCGTACCTGGCAGTTTATCAAAGATGAGCGGGAAAGCGGTTGCAGTAAACCGGATTACATCAAGAGGTGGCTCACCGCGCTTGATAGCCACTGCCAGGGATGCAAGACTGAGCGACCGGTTTACTGAATAACGACAATGGGAGAGCCTGATGGCGGAGATTATTGAACTGCCCGATAATTTTTTCGGCAAACACGATCGCGAGCGCGTGGAAAGCTTTGCCGCTCACGAAGTGGCCCACGGGCGGGCGACGCGCTGGCACTGGGCCAAGGACAACGATGATGACGATATTTTTCAACTGTTCGCCGGCGGCGCGGACGAGTATCTGGTCCTCACCCTCAGCCGGGATCGCGAGCAGGATGCCTACTGTGCCCACGACGGCGAGGGCCGACACCTGGTCAGCGGCTCGCTGGATCATGTCATGGCCGAGGTCGATACTTTTCTCAGCTCGCTGCATGGGGAGCCGCCGGCCTCCTGAACCGCCGCCCGGTTCCGGCAGCGCAACGATCGTCACCCGCCCGGGTGAGACGTCGGCGCCCCACCCCACCGACCAAGACACCCATGAATCCCGTCGAAAATGAGCGAATGGCTGGAGCGATTCCGCATCCAGCTGGCCCGGCCGGATGCAATATTGCCGCTCTCCTTCCTCGGGCTGGTCGCCGGCATCCTGGCGGCCCTGACGGTCATCGCCCTGCGCCTGCTGGTCGACGCGGCGCAGACCTCACTCTATCCGATGACGCAGGCCGGAGACTTCGAGTCCCTGTCCTGGCACTGGCGGCTGGGCACTGCCCTGGCGGGCGGGCTGCTAATCGGAGTGCTGTTTCGCCTGGTATCGGCTCCGGCGCAGACCGTCGGGGTGCTGCATGTGATCGAACGCCTGGCCTATCATCAGGGCCGCCTGCCGTGGATCAACGCGGTGGTGCAGTTTTTCGGCGGCGCGATTTCGATGATCGCCGGGCATCAGAGATCAGGCGAGGACATGGCGATGTTTATCATGCGGTGCTGAATCTCTATGGGCAGTGCGGAGGGATACTGGTACCGGGCAAAAGAGGAACTGGCCTGCTCGCGAATGGAATCAACGATACCATAGCCTACGACATTGCCGTTATAGGAATATCCTTCCAGGGTACACTGAAAACCACCAATGGGGGATTCGGCGATGCAGGTTTCAGGCATCCGGACGATCTCCTCGGGGATATCGCCATAGTTCTCCATGAGGTATTTGAACGGCTCTCCTATATACCCGATATGCTTTCGCATCTCTTTTGCAGCCTCATCAAACTGGGCTTCGCTGTTGATTTGATAGGAAAGGAAAGACTTGAAGGCCTTCATTGGTTTTATCCAGAACGGCGGCAAAATGTCTATCTTGGAAAAGGCCTGTTTATCAAAGGGGTCGAATGGCTGGAACTGTGGAATATGTTCGGCAATCACCTTGTGCTGCTCAAGACGGCTCCAGTACTTGTTTTCGCATTTTAAAATAGACTCAAGGCTCGGTCCGGGAAGATTGAAATGTCCGGCCAGGATAGGGACCAGATCGGTCCCGGGAAAGTCGTAAAACGTTGCCACCCCGTCAATGGATTGACCGGATGCCGCCACCGTTTCCATCGCCCGTATGGCCTTGTTAACCAGCGCTTTGATATCAAAGGAAGCGACATTGCGTATATCCGATACATCCAGTGCTGCGTGAAAGTTACACTCTTCCGCCTGAGGCAGATTTTCCAGTTTCTTTCTATTGAATTCGTCAAAGCCTATAATAAAGATATTTTTTTTTGTCATATTCCGGCGTCTTCCCTTTCCAGTATTGCTTCCATATGATCTTTATGCCACCTCTTACAACACAACAACACAGGCGAAATCCCCCGCTACCCCAATTGGCGAGTTATTCTTTCATCCCAACTCTTGCTGAAAACACGCAAATCTCCTTCAAAGGCATCCAGGGTCGCCCGGATCTTGAAATGGGTTCGTGTCGATGTCAGAACCGTTCTGGTTACCGTCTGCAGCTCATGGTCGTCGCGCTTAAAACCGCGCGTTGCAATGACCTCTCCCTTGACCGTATCGTAATTATTGTTGAAGTAAGTAAACATCTCCCTGACATCCTTCTGGATGGCAAGATTACTGTCGTTGAGGATGATTTTGGGATCATTATTGACCACATTGACCCGCACACTGTTATCGACAAGATTATGGGTTACCGTCCATTCCCGCTCGGCAGGGGCGAGGAGCGTCGTATCAAGACTCTTCAGTTTGGGCGGTGAATTGAATATCCTCAAGTCGTTATCTTCGTTCGACTTGGGACGAACCGGCAGCACAAGGCGGGAATTCTCGGTATAGACCGAAAGCTTGACGGGTTCCGGAGAGGGCCAGGCAAGGGGCCAGTATGATGTCGAGACAGACAGCCTGATCTTGTGGTCCTGAGGAAACTTCTGGGCGATATAGTTCATGGGAATACAGACCTTGTACCTTTTGCCGGGTTCAAGCTCTTCGGGATATTCATGGCTGTCCCGGTGGGTGAGATTGAGCAGGCCGTAGGTAACCCGAGTCGCCCTGTCGTTTGCGGCGATATCGGTAAGCCGCACCGCGATCATACCCTGCGGTTTGTCAATGGAAACCTCGAGTTCGGCATAAGGCCTGCCCAGAATTTCCAAATGATTGTCAAGGTAATCCGTTTCAAAGATAAGCGCACCACCGTCTTCTTCCCGCTGGTCCCAGGGAAGATCGGCAGATTCGGCATAGGAGCACCACTTGCCACCGAAAAGACCAACACTGAGCGGACTCTGAATGTCTATTTTCTTTTTGTACCGCCTGGCAAGACGCTCCTCGGCAAGGCCGTGCTGGCTAATGATATACTCCTTTTCCGTAATCCTCTCCGAGGGCCAGCTTTTCTCGGCAATCCAGCGCCCCGGTCTTTTAGCAAGCAGAGGTGAAACCGTATCCTGCATCCAGGCGCGCAGGATGGGCTCCTCCATTATCCCGGTATCCTTATCTTTCAACCAGCTGTCCCACCAGCGTAAGCACTCGCCGAGAAAATCGATCGTCGGACCAGGCCCGCCCATGTGAGGATATTTATGTCCCCAGGCACCCACGATCCCCTTCACCGGCGAGCGCAGATTTTCCACCAACCGAAAAACGGTATTGGAATAGCCGTCGGCCCATCCACTGACGGCCAGGACGGGTACCTTGACCGCCTCGTAATTCTCGCATATGGATGCATGTTTCCAGTAATCATCGCGCGTTTGATGGGAAAGCCATTTTTTCAGCCACAGGCCGCTGCCCTCAAGGCGCTCAAGCCACATATCTCTCCACTTCTCCCCGGCGATGAGGGGATCCGGGGGGCAGGAGTTGTAGGCAAACATGGTTGAAGCCCAGGAAAGCTGGTCTGTCAACAAACATCCACCCATGTAATGAATGTCATCGGCATACCTGTTATCCGAAGAGGCCACCGAGACAACAGCCTTGAGCTGCGGCGGTTGAAGAGCGGCAAGCTGGAGCCCGTTGAAGCCCCCCCAGGATATGCCTATGATGCCGATTTTGCCGTTGCACCATGGCTGGGACTCGATCCATCTGAGCAGCTCCAGGCCGTCATCGAGTTCCTGCTGGAGATACTCATCCTTTAAGATGCCTTCGGAGTCACCACTGCCCCTGAGATCTGCACGGATGCAGGCATAACCGTGACGGGCAAAATAGCCATGCACTTCGGCATCTCTCTTGGCCTTGAAATCGCCTTTTCTGTAAGGGATTATATTCAAGAATAGCGGGAACGGGTGCTGTCGAGGCGGATTCCGGCAGCCAGATCTTCGCCGCAATGGTGCAGCCATCGGGCATCTGGATCCATTGATTTTCTATGACGTTGATATTCTCTTCCATTTTTTACGCTCAAAAAAAATCAGCTCAAACTATTTCCGCTCAAAGACATCCTCGACTCTATCCTGGAGAAACGTCACCGTGTCCCGCTCACCGTCCGTTGCAGCGAACTCATCACGCGCCTTTCTGCGGCACGTGGGACAGCTGTTGAATGGAATACAGAATCCAGTGCAAATGCTGATGCAGTCCCTCGGCGACCACCTCCGAAGTACCGGGACAGTGGGGGCAGAGTTTGTACAACCTGGTCTCCGCCACCTGGAAGCCGGTGGTGTCATAAAAAATCTGCTTACGCTCCACCACCGTCTCCTTACCGGCATACTCCTTTTTCATTTTCTCCCTGTCTGCAAAGAGCTGCACGGCCTGGTCACAAATATCCTCGATATAGTTATTCATATCCTCGCTCTGTCGAAAGCGCTCCGGGTCATAATCCGGCTCACGCACATGGCTGGTGTCCATCCCCGCCATGGCCAGGATAATACCGAGATTGGTATAGGGCAGGGCGCCCTCGATGGAATAGCCGCCCTCCAGCACACAGATATCAGGGTTGAGGTTTCTATTCAGCCTGGCATAGCCCTGGGCCGTAAAATTCATATTGGTAAGGGGGTCGGAATAATGGTTGCTCCTGGCCGGCTGAATTGATAATGAGCTCCGGCTGGAATTCATCGAGGACCGGTAGGACAACACGCTCCATGACCATATCAAAGCCTTCCTCCGAGGTTCCCGGAGGCAGGGGAATATTGATAGTATAGCCGGGCGCCGAAGGTCCGCCGGACTCATGGAGAAAGCCGCTTCCCGGGAAAATGGTACGGCCATCCTGGTGCATGGAGATAAACAGGGTATCAGGATCGTTGTAATATATATCCTGCGTACCGTCTCCGTGATGGCAGTCGGTGTCGATCACCGCGATTTTGCGGATACCGAAATGACGACGGATATACTCCACCATAATGGCCTCGATATTGACAATGCAAAACCCCCTGTCGCCAAAGACGGTCTGCATGGCATGGTGGCCCGGCGGTCGGACCAGGGCAAAGGATCTCTCCACTTCCCCGTTCATCACCGCCTGGGCCGCCCGGATAGCACCGCCGGTTGAAATGAAGTGGGAGTCGGTCAACAGTGAAGCAGGCGATGGAACACAGAGATGGACCCTGTCGATATCGACTGCCCGTGCCATTTCCGGATTAAAAAATTCTATATTGTCAACATCCTCCAGGCCTTCCTCGATCAGTTGATCCTTGGTGTAGAGCAGGCGCTCCTCACGTTCCGGGTGCGATGGGCTGATACACCAGTCAAAGGCGGGAAAGAGGACAAGACCGGTTTTGCGTTGCGCTGTGGGCATATAGATTGTCATAGCTTACTCCTTCGTCAGTCCCGGCCTGATCTGCGCTTTAAGTGAAAATATTTTGCCGGCTGTGGCAAATCCTCGCACCGTGTTCACCTCCAGGCGTTCGATAAAATCTACCTGGGGCGGATGTTGTTCCCCCATCTCGGCGGCCATGGAGCACACCGCCTCCTCAAGCCTGGCCTCCGCCTCGGCCATGTCGAATCGCTTGCCGATGCTCTCCATCAATGAAATTTCGGGTATAGTCATTGTGCCCATGGCAGTATCGCCGTAAAGGCTTGCCTGAACAGTGATGCGGGCCCTGGCGGATCCCACGGCATTGGCCACTTCGTAGTCAGGAGGAACAACACAGTCGAGCCCGAACCGGTTTTCAAGAACATTCTGCAGCGCCTGGGCCGGACCGCCAATGGTGATTAACCGCTCAGGACGAATCTTCTCCCGTTGGAGAAAATCCGTGACGGTATACACCGGCCTGCTGAAAGCTTCCTCTATCATGCGCTCAACGGCCTCATGCACCCTCCCGGCAAAACACTCCAGGAGTTCGGCGGCCGTTTTTTTCTCCGGCTGGTCCGGGATGAGTCGGCGCATGCCCTCACCCGCCTTTTCTGCTGATCCTTCCGTGATGGTGCCCAGAACGATCATGGCATCGGTTGGCGTCGGCATGCTGCCGCCAAAGCCCATGGGTGGGCCGACTCTGCCGGGGCCGATCTGAAAATCGCCATTTTCCCTGGCCACCACGGAATCCCCGCCCAGGCCGATGCTTTGAGTGAGCAGGGCGCGAATCAGCGTGGGCCGGCCTGCCACAGTTGCGCCATAGGGCTCGAGCAGCGGCACACCCTGGGCCAGCAGGGCGATATCCGTTGTTGTCCCGCCAATATCAAGAAGTATGGCATCACTCTCACCGCCAACAATGGCAAGCGCCCCCATGACGCTGGCTGACGGGCCGGAATGGACGGCCTGGCAGGGAAACTCACAGCCACGATCAAAGGGGATGGTACCGCCGTCGGCCTTGAGGATGTAGCAGGGGCAGTTGATGCCGAGCCTGGCAAAACCATCCTCCATTGCCTTGCGGAACCGCGAAAAACCGGTTTTAAGAGCGGAGTTGAGCCAGGTGGTATAGACCCGCCGGGGGAAGTTCGGCATCCCCGAAAGACGGTGCCCCATGCTGATATAACGAAAATGGCGGCGCAGCTGATCGCCAACCCACAGCTCATGCTCGTTGTTTCTGTGAGAAAACTTGGTGACGACACCGACTGAATCTACACCATCCCGCCGCAGGTTTTCAATGGCCGAGCTCACTTCCACCGTGGTCGGACCGCGAAGCACCTTGCCCCGATGATCCACCGCTCCGGAAAGAAAATAGAGATCGTCACCCACCTTGAAAAAATCAGGATTCATGCCCGGCCCCGCCTGAACAAGCATGCCGACGCGATCAAGATTGCCGCTGATCAGGGCATTGGTGCACAGTGTTGTACTCAGATGGATCCTGCTGAGTTGCGCACTGCCGGAAGGGAGCAGCGACTCCAGCAGGGCTATGATCGATTCTCCAAGATTGTCATGATCGACGGCAACCTTCTTCTTTGCAACAATTGCATTACCCTGGAGCAGAACGCCATCCGCGTGGGTACCTCCGACATCAATTCCGATAATCATATTTCCCCTCGATCCAGATTGCAGACAAAACCATCCACCGGCGGGACAACACACCGTTACAAATACCGGGATCAGCCAGACCAAATCGCTTCCCCTATACGTCGTTACGATGTGTAGTTACAATGCAACAACACCCTCCACTTCTGATACTATTCAATATGGTTGAAAAAAACAAAGAAGTTTTCCGATACAGTAACGAATGGCCACTCCAGCGAATTTGCTATCCGACACTGTATCCCCGCCCAACGCCATCTTCCGCATCGAAGATGCCGCAGATGGGTGCCCGGTTATCTATTAGCTACAGTCGGAGCACCAGGCGGCATAACACCTGCCGGTCTAGCGCGAACTTCGGTGCGCAACACGCCAGGCAAGCCCAGCCCAGAAGAAACAGCATACCACCGGCAGGCGTTACAAGTCCGGCATCAATTGAGCTGAACGCCATCACATAAAGACTGCCGCAGAAGCACAGGCATCCTCCGAGAAACGACACTCCCGCAGCAACAGCCGTTTTTGAAGGAGTAGCATGCGAGGCCATCAACAACGACGTGGCAAGCAGCGCCAGGGCATGAATAATCTGATAGCGAACCGCCTTCTCCAGCCACAACGCCTGGATTTCATTCAAAGCTGAGGAATGTGCACTCCAGGCACCAACAGCAACCGCGAGGCCGGCCAGTACCGAGCCAAGTGCAAAAAACAAACGAATCATACTATTCTCCCAAAAAACTGATATAGTGGTCATATTTGCAACTCTTTACCATTGCACACTATACCTGTATGGAAATAACTACTCAAGGAGCAACTCATGGAAAAATCCTTTCAGGACCACTACCCGGAATCGTACAGACACTGCTACGGCTGCGGACCGGACAACGATCACGGACTCCGGATTAAGAGCTACTGGGACGGTGACGAATCCATTGCCGATTTTCAGCCACAGCACTACCACCTCGCCTTTCCCGGCTATGTCTATGGCGGCCTCATCGCCTCTTTAATCGACTGCCATTCCACGGGAACAGCGGCCGCGGCAGCCTATCGCCGGGCTGGGCGAGAGCAGGGCTCATCCCCTCCTTTCCGTTTTGTTACGGCCTCACTGCATGTCGATTATCTCAAACCCACCCCCATGGGACCCCCGCTTCATCTTCGTTCTCGGATTGCCGAAATAACCGACAAAAAAGTCATAGTTACAACCGATCTTCTCGTTGAAGGAACAATAACGGCCCGGGGAAAGGTTGTCGCCGTGCGTATCCCCGAACATCTAGTGCCTGAAAAAGAGTGATCACCCAACATCCGGACACAACACCTGAATACTGCCGTTTGCATGTTCCATCGGGGTTATTTTCGAGAATTATTCCTGGAAACGTCGACCGTGATGCATTGACAGGGGTGCAGCCTGTTTACTTTTTTCACTATGTCTGCCGGTAACTCCTGAGTATTTTTTTTCCACGTTCAGGCGTTACCGGGCAGTAGACGTTGGCATAATCCCTCGTTGGCGTAATCCCTTTGAGGGAAGACTGCATATCCAGCCCAACTGGATACCACTCTCTACATAAAGGAGATTAACACAATGGCTCACACCTGTAAAAGTTGTGGCGCAGTGGCCGATGATCCAGGCCATCTCTGTGATCCGACCACGGAAGTTCTCTCCTGCGTAATTCTGCGGGGGGGAGGATGTGGGGGTTAATCATGTCTGCAAGGAAAAGCTCGCGGCCATGAAATACTCCTGCGGTTCCTGCGGCAAAATGGCACCGGACGAGACGAGACTGTGTCAGCCCCAGGAGATTAAATAGCTACCGGGGGTAGTTACATTACGTCGCTTCTCCCATAAGTAGTTACGCTAAGACTTGGAAAATATTCACTCCTTATTGGGCCCGTTTTTCCACTGACAGAAGATCGGGCCTTTTTATTGCCTTGTTCCATGGCATCCCAGGATACCTCAAGATATCTTAAGATACTTTAGCGATGCGCCCGCAGGCATGCGAGAGCAGGGCAAAAACCACATCGAGTTGCAGCGTATCGGCGACGGAAGCATCGATGAGCAGTTTGGCCTCGGCCTCAAAATCGTCATCGCTGCCCCAATACAGCAGAGCAAGCCGTATCGACCCTATAATATCAAAGCCGAAGGAACAATCAGCCATATCTAGCGGCGTGCCGCCGAGCTGCCGGCACCTTTTGCCCAACATTTCCATATCATCACCAAAGGCATCCACAATGAGGTCCGTGGGTATTCTATGCGGGCCACGGAAAAATGTCGGCCCTCCACTGAGGTCTTTTTCCGATATCCACTGGCCGGCAGGTGTTGCCTTCTTTTCTGCAAGAAGATAATTGACCAGAAATATAGAGAAGTAGATCGGGGGCTCGGCGGTACCCGCCTCAGGCCGAATCATAGCCTGATGCGGGCAGACAACATATGAGCCACCCCATGCTCGTACCGTATAGCACTGCGTCTCTTCATTATATTCACAGCAAGGAGCGAGCACGACGTCTGCCGCATTCCTCCCTGCCAATTCCGCATACAACCTGCCATCAACCAGATCTGTCATAACACGCTCCCGACTTTGTATGATATCGGCTACTGTTTTGAATGAAGGAATTTTAAGAAGAAAACAACCCTGACCCACGCAATCCTTCAGCTTCCTTCAGCTGTTCATCAACAACGACAAGATGCACCTGTCGTGGCCCGTGAGCACCATGCACCATATGGGCTTCGATTTCGGCTGTTTTTGATGGCCCCGAGATAAAGAGACAGGAGTGCTCCGGCGGTTGCTGCCGAAGCATGGCATAGACTTCAGACAACTCCGCCAGCACATCTTTAAGATGGATAAGGGCTATATGGACTGATGGGACCAGCGAGGTGGACCGCGGCCGGCCGGGTTCTCCAAGTTCAACAATGGTTGCCGATTCGGCCACCGCCCATCGGGGAGCCGTCAGACCGACATAGGAAGCAATGGATTTTTCCCGCACCTGGCTGTCAACAGCGTAGGCAGTATGGACCTGAACCGCTTTACCAGAGAACCTCTTCCACAATTGCAGCTTTGCCAAGACTGTATCATCATGCTGAATCAGCTGCTTGGTATGGCCAAATTCAGGCTCGGCTTTTTCAACGATTTCGACGATCCTGGTGGCCGCATCGGCCAACGACTTAACCGGCTGAACATCCAGATTGATCTTCTCTGCATTTTCCTGAAGAATTTTCAACAATGCCTGCTTTTCGACATGGGTGCGATACTGAATCCTCTCCAGCACTGCGGCGTCATCGGCACTTGCAAAAAGCGACGCGCACTCCTGGGTGGTACGTGCATCTTGTGCCGAATACCCCAATGATTTCCGGATATCGGCGAGAAACAAATCCTTCTCATCCATCTTTCACCCCGTGTTGTGTTCTGCCTTTGCCATGCCGTTTTTTCCACCGTCTGCTGAAGGGTTCCCCGGCAAGAGAGGGCATATCACGGTCAGCACACCAGCGTTTCGCCGGGCCCGGCAGAATACTAAGGAGGCTTTTCCGGCCGAAGAGAGGTCTCTGCATCCAGTAGCCGCAGCGCAACGCCAACCGATACAGTGGTCCCGCTGCTATACTAATACGCCACAGCTTGAACACCAGAGCTTCCCCCCGGTCATGTTTTCTCGTCTGCCATTTCCGATCACCATAGGCCAGCTTATATCGCAGTTCCAGCAACATACGCGGTAAATCGATTTTCACCGGACAGATATCCAGGCAGGCACCGCAGAGGCTTTCCCCCTTACACAGATCGGCATACTGGTTGATGCCAAAGAGCAGAGGGGAAACAACGGCTCCCACGGGCCCGGAATATGGTGAGAGGTAGGCATGGCCGCCGATACGGCCATAGACCGGACAGATATTGAGGCAGGCGCCGCAGCGAATGCAGGCGAGAACCTCCCTGAAGGCATTGTCACCAAGAATTTTGGATCTGCCGTTATCTATGACGACAAGGTGGAATTCCTCGGGACCGTCGGGGTCACCGGCAAGACGTTTACCTCCGGCAAAACTGACATACGTGCTCAGTTTCTGTAGCGCGGCGCCCTGTGTCAAAAGCTGCAGCAGCCCCTGGTGATCCTCCATGGTTGCGGCAACACGCTCAAGACCCATTAAGGCGACATGCACTCTGGGCATGGTGGTCACCATGCGAATATTGCCCTCGTTGGACACCAGACTTATCCGGCCGGTCTCGGCGCAGGCGATATTGCAGCCGGTAATGCCCATATCGGCATCCAGCATCTTGTGCCGCAGCGTGCTCTTCTGGCAATCCGGTAAGTTCGGCGGGTATCGTCGGTGCAAGGCAACAGCCAGTTTTTCCTCAAAAAGCCGGCCAATCTGCGACCTGTTCAGATGAATACAGGGGGCGATCGTGTGCGAGGCCTGATCTTCGGCAAGCTGGATGATATATTCACCCAGATCGGTCTCAAGCACCTCGATGTCACTGCCCTTCAGCGCCGCATCGAGCCCAATTTCGGCCGAGGTCATCGATTTGGACTTGACCACGGTTTCGACATCGTTCTTGGCCGCCACCCTGAGACAATAGTTCACAGCATCCTCGGCGGTTTTGGCAAAATAGACATGACCGCCCGCCTTTTCGACATTTTCAGCAAGAGTGGAGAGAACGACATCGAGATTGGCAAGCGTTTCCATCCTGGTATTCTTGGCACGGTCGCGCAAGCCGCTGTCCGTCATGGAGGCCCAGTATTCCATTGCCCCCTTGCCGAAGTTGTTCTGCAGCTTCTTCAGGCTTTTTTGTAGACAATCATTGTCCAGCCCCTTGCTTGCCTCTTCTCTATAATTTCGGCCTGCCTGAAGGGTCATGACCTTGCTTCTCCGGCTGCCAGTATTTCGGCAATATGAAGCACCTTGACGCTCTCACCTCTTCGTGCCATACGCCCCTTGATATTCATAAGACAGCTGGCATCGCAGCCGACAACATACTCGGCGCCGCTGGCCATCGATGTCGTCTATCTCTTCATCGACCATCGCCGTGGATATGCCGAGGGTAGTTGACACTGAAGGTCCCGCCAAAACCGCCAGCAGACATCGCTGTCACGTGAGCCACCGATAAGACGCAGCCCCTCAACATTGCGGAGCAGCTTGCGGGGTTGTTCCGCTATGCCCGAGACCACGAAGAAGACCTGACAGGGATCCTGGTCGGCTGGACATCCCCCTTAGATTTCGCACCCGAGATCGGCGACCCCCACGCACATCGGTGAGATATTCGCTGAACTCATAGCACCTGTTGCCGATTTCCTTGACATGCATACGGAATTCGAGATCTTCGCCGGCAAACAGTTCCGGATAATGATTCCGCACCATATGGACACAGGAACCCGACGGGCAGACAATCTTGTCGGCGCCGCCAAAGACCTTGACAAAGCGGCGCGGCCGCGGCCCTCGCCTCCTCGACGATATCCGCTGTTCCAGGCCGGCTGGCCGCAGCACGTCCGGCCTTCCGATACTGCCAGAGGGCCGTTCCAGCCGATTGAAGCGCGTTATTACCATCGGCCATCGCCCCGCCTGCGCAGGAAAGCATGGAATCCACCGGCGGCGTCGCGATAAAATAATGATACTTCGGGTATGCGTGTCGCGCTGATCCCCCTGCCCGTGTCCGGCCCCATTGCACGGCAAAGGATTTCAAGGTAGCCTTCAGAGTCTTCCTCCGCTGTACCAATCTATTCATCCCAGATTCCAGCCACAGTATAGCCCGAGCCGGGTGCAGCAAAAAACCCGCCGTCAACATAGCGGTATTTCATGTCGAGGCTTTTTATAGCCTGCATGTCTTCATCATCAAGCACGACATCCGCAGCGGCTAAATTCTGCTGCAGTCGCTCCTGGTTGACAGATTTGGGGATAACCACCGTATCGCGCCGCAGAGCCCAGCCAATAAGCACCTGGGCCGGGGAAATCTTGTGCTTGGCACCAATTTCGACGATAACGGGATTTTCCAGAAGCGAAGGTTCATCCTGCTTTTTCATACCCTTTGGCCTATCCACCGAACCCAGCGGTGAGTAGGCTGTGAGCAGGACGTCCCTTTCACGGCAAAAGCGCAGCATATCTTCCTGCTGCAGATATGGATGCAGTTCTATCTGGTTCATCATCGGTGCAATTGATGCCTGATTAAGAAGATCACCAAGCTTTTTAGTACTGAAATTACACACTCCAATCTGCCTGATCAACCCCTGCCCAACGCATTCCTCCATGGCCTGCCAGGTCTCTATTATCGGCACCTCCTCGGGTTTCGAGTGTCTCCCGGCCCCTTAGGGAAAAAGACCTGCGGTTTGAAAGCAA
>NZ_JAXHMV010000006.1 GCF_034521165.1 Thiohalophilus sp. | reverse complement strand
TTTCCAGGTATTCCTTCGTCAGTTCATATTCTCCTGGTTTTGCAAAAAGGCCTTGTTCACCACATGCAGATCCACGGCGCGCCATAACAGCACCAGCGTGATCGACAGTAATGCCAGCATCACTGTGATCAGGCGAAACGCCGAAGCCGGTTTGTAGACTTGCTGTTTCATGGTTTTAGAATGATGACCTGTTTATAATCCAGTGGCTTCATGTTCAGTTTCTTGCGCGCCAGTTCCTCGATACGTCCGTGAGTGGCCCAGGTACTTTGTTCCAGCTGCAACTGTCCCCACTCCACATTCAGCTCATCGCGGGTCTGCTTGAGCTCGGTCAGTTCCACGAACAACTTGCGGCTGTAATGCGTTGAATACACAACGCCGATGGCCGAAGCGAGCACGGCAAAAATCAACGGAATCAGCAGCCATTCAGCTTTCATGACAGTTTCTCCGCAACGCGCAATACAGCGCTGCGGGCACGTGGATTTTTCGCAACCTCCTCATCACCAGCCTGCTGCGCCTTGCTGATGAGCTTCATCTTCGGCTTGAGCTGACTCTGCATCACCGGCAGATCAGGCGGAAAATCATCCCCCTTGCTCTGCTTGCGCATGAACTGCTTGACCCGACGATCTTCCAGGGAGTGAAAGCTGATCACCACGAGTCGCCCCCCCGGCACGAGCAGATCGGTAACCTGCGACAGGCACTCATCCAGCTCGTCCAGTTCCTGGTTGATATAGATACGAATTGCCTGAAAAGCGCGAGTAGCCGGGTCCTTGCCCTTTTCCCAGGCCGGGTTGGCCGCGGCAACAATCGCGGACAGTTGTTTGGTGGTCGTGATCGGCTGCTCCTTACGCGCGGCGACGATGGCCCGGGCGATACGCTTGGCAAAACGCTCTTCACCATATTCCTTTAATACGCGGGCGATGTCCTTTTCACTGGCCTCGGCCAGCCATTGCGCGGCGGTCGGACCGCGCGTGGTATCCATGCGCATGTCCAGCGGCCCCTCTTTCTGGAAACTGAACCCGCGCGTGGCGTCGTCGAGTTGCGGCGAGGAAACGCCCAGATCGAGCAGGATCCCGTCGACCTGATCCCAGCCCTGTTCGGCGATGTGGGGCGCCATGTGGGCAAAGGAATCCTGGACGATATGAAAACGTGAATCGTGGGAGAATCGATCCTGCGCGATATGCAGGGCCTGCGGGTCCTTGTCAAAGGCGAGCAGACGACCGTCGTCACCCAGGCACGCGAGTATGGCCGCACTATGGCCACCGCGCCCGAAAGTGCCGTCGATATAACGACCGTCCGGTTTGATATTCATACCCCTTATCGCCTCTTCCAGCAGAACGGGCAAATGTTCCTGTTTGCCGTTCATGGTTTTATAAAGACAGTGTTTCCAGCTCAGCGGACAGTTCCGACTCCTCCTGGTTTTCCTGAGTAATCCATTGGTCGCGCTGTTCGTTCCAGGTCTGTTCGTCCCAGATTTCGAACTTGTTGCCTTGCCCGGTCAGGGCAATGCGTTTATCCAGTTTGGCGAATTCACGAAGTGGCGGCGGGATAAGGATGCGGCCGTGACTGTCCAGCTCCAGCTCGGTGGCGTGGCCGATCAGCAGGCGTTGCAGGCGGCGGGCCGTGGCGTTCAGGTTACCCAGCCGAACGAGCTTGCGCTCGATCTCTTCCCATTCGGGCAACGGATACAGCAACAGGCACGGATCACTGCGATCGACAGTAATCACCAGTTGCCCGTCGGACTGCTCGAGCACCCCATCCCGATATCGACTCGGCATGGCCATGCGGCCCTTGGTATCCAGGCTGAGTGTATTGACGCCACGAAACACGTTGGTTTCCCCAGGGATGAAATCCCATTAATTCCCACATTGATCCACTTTGATACACTATAGGTAGCAATATGCCCAAGTGTCAAGCAAACAGCGCCACAAAAGCGGGAATTCTTTCTTGTCTGACAATAACTTAGCGACGCAGCCCACGGGTGGAGGACGCGCCGAAGCCACTGCACAGGCGGGGCCTGGGCGACGTAAAAACAACAACTTACAGGATGGAGTTGATGTAGAACAAGAAGAAAGAGTCGGCCGTTAAGCCGGGTTCTGTCGTGGACAGTCATTCATCTGGGATGCGCGTCACCGCGCACCTCTAGCGACCTACCCGGGAACCGTGTGGGCCACACGTGGCCTTGCGGCCTGCTCCCCTATTTGGTCTTGCTCCGGATGGGGTTTACCCTGCCACCGGTGTTACCACCGGCGCGGTGCGCTCTTACCGCACCATTTCACCCTTACCGGCCGCTTGCGCGGCTTGGGCGGTATATTTTCTGCGGCACTTTCCGTAGGCTCGCGCCTCCCAGGCGTTACCTGGCATCCCGCCCGATGGAGCCCGGACTTTCCTCCCCGCCAGGGGCGGAGCGACTGTCAGGCCGACTCTTGCACCTATTATATAATAAGTATGTTCCTGGCGGGTGAAACCCCGGCTGATTAATTTTTCATCACCAGCGCCTGTTGATAGAGCTGGTTCTTTTTGACCCCGGTAATCCGCGCGGCCAGCGCCGCCGCCTGTTTGACGGGGAGTTCCTCCAGCAAGACTCCCAGAATCCGCTCGACTTCCGGGTTGAGGGCCGCCTCCACCGCCGGCGCGCCCGCCACCAGCAACACCATCTCCCCTTTTTGCTGATTGGCATCGCGGCTGACAAAGGCATGCAGTTCGTCCAGGCTGCCGCCCTGCACGGTTTCGAAGGTCTTGGTCAACTCCCGGGCCAGCACGGCATCCCGATCCCGGCCCAGGACCTCGCCCATGTCCGCCAGACTCTCCAGAATCCGGTGTGGCGATTCGTAAAATGCCAGCGTGCAGGGCTCGGCGACCAGAGCCGCCAGCCGTTGACGGCGCGCGGCGGATTTGGCCGGTAAAAAGCCGATAAACTTGAAACAGTCGGTGGGCAGCCCACTGACCGACAGGGCCGCGACGACCGCACTGGGGCCGGGCACCGGAATCACCCGGATCCCCTGCAGACGAGCCTGCTGGACCAGATGAAAACCGGGATCGCTGAGCAGCGGCGTGCCGGCATCGGCAATCAGGGCCACGCTTTCGCCATTGGCAAGACGTTGTAACAATCTGCTACTCTGTTCCCGCTCGTTATGTTCGTGCAGCGCCACACACGGGGTTGTCACGGCAAAATGCCGCAGCAGACGCGCGCTGTGCCGGGTATCCTCTGCCGCGATGAGCGCCACCTGTTGCAGGATTTCCACGGCACGTTGTGACATGTCGCCGAGATTTCCGATCGGGGTTGCGACAACATAGAGCGCACTGTTTTCAGAGTTCACGGTATAATTTCCGCCAGAATTGAATTCATCCGCCTTTTATACAGCAAAAACAGGAACCCGATGAAGTGAGAATGCCACGTCGACTGATATCCCTGTGGATCATGATTGTAACGCTTCTGCTGGCCGGTTGTGCCGGCGTGCCGCAAGAACCCGAAATCGTCAAGGAAACCGACCCGGTTGCCGAAGCGGAACGCCTGCTGGCCAGCGGCGCATTCGCCGAAGCGGCCGCGGCCTTCAACGATCTGGCCAAACAGGCCAGCGGCGCGCAACAGACCAATTTTCTGCTGCGCACGGCCGCCGCGCTGGCGCGCGATACCCGGATTCACAAGAGTCGACAGATTCTTGAAACCATCCAGCCTGACTCACGCAACCGCGAACAGCTGTTTTTACTGCATCTGACCGAGGCGCACATCGCGCTCAGTGAACGTCGCCCCCAGGATGTCCTGCACATTCTGGAGCAGACGCCGCCGCAACGGGTCAGACCGTTCTATCTGGCCGATTATCGCCAGTTACGCGCCGCCGCTTACACCATGCTCGGCAACCGGATCGATACCGCGCACGAACTGGTCGAGCGCGAAACGCATCTGCAAAACCCGGGGCTCATTGAGGCAAACCAGCGGGCCATCTGGGAAGCCCTCGCCATGCTCAATGAGCGCAGCCTTGCCCAGATGCGCATGGCCACCGGCAAGAATGTGCTTGGCGGCTGGATGGAACTGGTACAAATCAGCAAGGCTTACCAGTTAAAACCCGAAATCCTCAATCGCCGTGTCGAAGAATGGCGCCAGAGCTATCCCGAGCACCCGGCGCAGGAAAGTATCCTCAAGGGGCTGCTGGAACGTCGCCAGCAGGATATTCTCACACCGCATCGCATCGCCGTGCTGTTGCCGTTTGACAGCCGCTTTGGCCAGGCGGCCGAAGCCGTGCGCGACGGCATTATCGCCGCCTATTTCGCCCGTTCCCGGCAACACGAACAACGCATCCGGTTTTACGATACCGGTGCCGATCAGCAGAGCGCCCTGGCGGCCTATCGACAGGCTATTGCCGAGCAGAGCGACTTCATTATCGGCCCGCTGAATAAGGAATCTATCGAGCATGTACTCGCTGAAGAGGAACTGGCCACACCGCTGCTGGCACTGAACTATATCCACGAGCAGAACGTTCCCGAGCAACTCTTTCAGTTCGGCCTCTCTCCCGAAGAGGAGGCCCGTCAGGTTGCCGAGCGAACCTGGCTGGATGGTCATGTCAACAGTGTCGCGCTGATTCCCGGCGGCAGCTGGGGCGAACGGGTCTATACCGCGTTTCAGCAACGCTGGGAGCAACTCGGCGGCAAGGTGATCGAAACCCAGCAATACAATGCCGAGCGCCAGGATTTCTCCGGCCCGATTCAGGATCTGCTCAATATCACCGAAAGTCAGCGCCGTGCCCGGGGCATGCGACTGCTGCTGGATCGGGACATCAAATTCGAACCGCGTCGACGCAAGGATCTGGATTTTATTTTCCTGGCGGCCTATCCGCGCCAGGCACGTCAGATTCGCCCGCAGCTCAAGTTCTATCATGCGTCCGATGTGCCCGTTTATGCGACATCGCACGTGTTTACCGGCAGTCTGAATCAGGAACGGGATCGCGACATGGACGGTTTGATCTTCGGGGACATGCCCTGGGTTCTGGCTGGCAGCACCACGCATCGCGGTCTGCGCCCGCAAATCGAGCAATATATTTCCCAGGCCGGCAACAGTCTGCAGCGGTTGTATGCCCTGGGCATCGACGCCTATAGCATCATCTCCGCCCTCAACACGCTCAAGGCTTACCCTTACGAGCGTTACGACGGTGAAACCGGCAGTTTGAGCCTGGACCCCATGCAGCGCATCAAACGCCAGCTGACCTGGGTTAAATTCCGCAGCGGCCGGCCGGTAGCGCTGGACGAAGGGTTGTAATGGCATGTGGGCCCGGCCTGGAGGCGCACAACGCGGAAACCAGGCCGAACAACTGGCGCGCCGGTATCTGGAACGACAGGGGCTGCGTTTTGAGCAGGCCAACTTCCGCTGCCGGCGGGGCGAGATCGATCTGATCATGCGCGATGGTGACAGCCTGGTGTTTGTCGAAGTGCGCTATCGCCGCAACGACCGCTACGGCAGTGCCGCCGAAACGGTCGACCGCCAAAAACAGAGAAAACTGGTGACAACCGCGCTATTCTATTTACAAAACAACCCGAAACAGGCCCGACTGACCAGCCGTTTCGATGTCGTTGCCATCAGTGGCGAGGGAAACGCCCCCCGTATTGACTGGCATCCCGATGCCATCCAGATTCAGGATTGATGTATGAGTATCAGTGACAACGTCCAGCACCTGTTCGACGCCAGCGTCGAGACCAAGCTACAGGCCAAACCGGTCCTGGCCGACCCCATCGCCCGCGCTGTTGAGCTGATGGTCGCCGCCCTGCAACGCGGGAACAAGATTCTCAGCTGCGGCAACGGCGGCTCCGCAGCCGATGCCCAGCACTTTGCCGCCGAACTGGTCTGTCGCTTCGAGCGCGAACGTCCCGAGCTGGCGGCCATTGCCCTGACTACCGACACCTCGGCGTTAACCGCGATCGCCAACGATTACGATTTCAACCAGATCTTTGCCAAACAGGTTCGCGCCCTGGGCAAACCCGATGATCTGCTGCTGGCCATCTCCACCAGCGGCAACTCGCCGAATGTCATCAGTGCCATTGAAGCGGCCCACACCCGGGGTTTGCAGGTGATTGCCCTGACCGGTCGTGATGGCGGTGACATCGGCCGGTTGCTGCAGGGCAGCGATGTCGAGATCCGCGTTCCCGCCGAGATCACCGCGCGCATTCAGGAAGTCCATCTGCTGGCGATCCACTGTTTCTGTCACCAGATCGACGCGCAACTGTTCGGTTAATGGCTTTACCCCGGGCCTTTATCACCCGCCTGCAGCAGATTCTCGGTGACGAGGGACTGCTGAGCGATCCCGCCGAAACCTGGAACTATGGTTACGACAACAGCCGGCGTCACACCGCGCCGGAGCGGGTGGCCCTGCCCGCCGATCATGAACAGGTCGCGGCGGTGGTACGCTTATGCCATGAATTTTCCATCCCGCTGACTGCACGCGGACGCGGTACCGGCACCACTGGCGCCAGCGTCCCGTTGCAGGGAGGCGTCGTTCTGTCGACCGAACGGCTGAACCGGATTGTCAAAATCGATCCGGCCAACCGTTACATGGTCGTCGAACCCGGTGTCACCAATCAGCAGGTGCAGGATGCCGCCGCCGAACATGGTTTCTTCTGGCCGCCCGATCCCACCAGTGCCGCCTATTGCTCGGTCGGTGGCAACCTGGCCTACAACTCGGCCGGTCCGCGGGCCATCAAATACGGGACACCGCGCGATAACGTTTTCGGGTTGCGTGCGGTCACCGGCGAAGGCAAGAGTATCCGCACCGGTGTTTACACCACCAAGGGCGTGGTCGGTTACGACCTGACCCGTTTGCTGATCGGCTCCGAGGGCACCCTGGCCATCATTACCGAGGCCACCCTCAAACTCACGCCCCTGCCGCAAACCAAACGGACCCTGCAGATCCTTTATCGCGACATCGACAGCGCCGCGCGGGCGGTCTCCGCCATCATGGCCCAGCCAGTGGTGCCCTATGCGCTGGAATTTATGGACGGCAAGGCCATTGCGATGATTCGTGACTATTCCGATGCCAGCCTGCCCGAGCAGGCCGGCGCCATGTTGATGATCGAAGTCGACGGCTCCGAGGCCTCGATGCAACATGATCTCGATGCCGTCAGCAAAGCGGCCGACAATGACGGCCTGCTGCAACTCCATCGCGCCGAAACCGAACAGGCGATCCAGGCCCTGTGGCAAACCCGCAAGGCCCTGTCCCCGGCACTGCGCACCATTGCTCCGAAGAAGATCAACGAGGACGTGGTGGTCCCGGTCTCCAACATTCCGGCCCTGATCAACGGCCTGACCGCCCTCGCCGAACAGTACGGCATCACCATCGTCAACTTCGGCCATGCCGGCAACGGCAACATCCACGTCAACCTGCTCGCCAACCCCGACGACGAAGAGGAAATGCAGCGCGCCCATCAATGCCTGGACGACGTGTTCAGCCTGGTGCTCGAACTCGACGGCACCCTCTCCGGCGAACACGGCGTGGGCATTGAAAAACAGGAATTCGTCGGCCGCGAGATCGACCCGGTCACGCTGGAACTGATGCGACGCATCAAGCAGGACTTTGATCCAAAGGGCATTTTGAATCCGGGCAAAATGTTCCCGACTGCCTAAAGCGCATTAACGCAAAGGGCGAAAAGATATAATTTTGAATGTTAAATTTTGAATTTTGAATTTCAGGGCCGGATTCCATTCACCATTCAACACTCAAAATTCAAAATTATTTCTTTCTCTACGTCTCTGCGGTGAAAGATTTATCAGTTTATTTCACGAGTTTGAGGTTGGGCTTGCCGGATTTACCGTCATCCTCCGGACCGTCATCGTCCGGCGGTGGATTATCGGGTTCGTTGAACACCATCCCCTGTCCGTTTTCCTTGGCGTAGATCGCCAGAACCGCGGTGATCGGGAAACTCACATCCATCGGCTTGCCGGCAAAGCGGGCGCTGAAGGCCACGTAGTCGTTGCCCAGTTCCAGGCCGTTGACGGCGATCGGGCTGACGTTGAGGACGATTTTGCCGTTTTCGACATAATCGCGCGGTATGTAGGCGTAATCGTTTTCGGCGTTGACCAGAACGTACGGGGTCATCTGGTTATCGACGATCCAGTCATAAATAGCACGAAGCAGATACGGCTGGCTGGGCGTCATGGACATGGCAATACCTTTCGGGTTTATTCGTCTTTCATTTCCTTCTCACCCTCGGTGAGACTCTGTTTGAAGGACTCCCGTTCAAACATGCGCTCGGCATAATCAATCAGCGGTTTGGCCGCGGACGGCAACTCAATCCCGTAGGATGGCAGGCGCCACAACAAGGGGATCACAGTGCAGTCGATCAGGGAGAATTCTTCTCCCAGGAAAAACGGCTTTTGATCGAAAATCGGTGAAACCGACATCAGGCTGTCGCGCAGCTCCTTGCGGACCTTGTCGCTGGCCGTGCCCGGATTGCCCAGCTGATGGGCCAGGCGATACCAGTCGCGTTCGATGCGATGCAGCATCATACGGTTGCGCGCCCTCGAAACCGGGTCCACCGGCATCAGCGGCGGATGCGGGAAACGCTCGTCCAGGTACTCCATGATCACCTGGTGCTCGAACAACACCAGATCCCGATCCACCAGCGTCGGTACCTCATTGTAGGGATTCAAATCCTTGAGATCTTCCGGCGTGTCGCCAAGGTCGACGTTGTGTATGTCGTAGTTGATGCCCTTTTCCGCCAGTACGATACGGACCATGTGGCAGTAGGGGCAGGTGTTCCCCGAAAACAGGGTCATTGCCAAACGTCGATTGGCCATTTGCGCCATAACTTACTCATCCCAGTGCTGTGTTCAGAAATAAAACAGGGGGAACCGGTGGGCTCCCCCTGTTTATTATACCGAACTTGTCCCGTGGTTTGGCGCTTTAGGCGGGAAAAATCACACCTACTCGAACGCAAGTGCCTGATTCGGCGTGATCCGGACTGATCGGACCGTTCCCCTGTTGCGGGGCACGGGCCCGATCACAGTGCCATTTAGTGGATATCCCGCCAGTATTCTTTCTTCAGCGCGTAGGCAAAGAAGAACAGCACCACCAGGAACAGTATGACCCAGACACCGATTTTGTAGCGATCCAGCTTGGCCGGCTCACCCACGTAGACCAGGAAATTGACCAGGTCGCGCACGGCATTGTCATACTCGGCGGGGCTCATGGAGCCTTCCTTGACGAATTCGTAATCGACCAGTTCCTTGACCTCTTCGCCATCCGCCGTTTCATGTGTCTCGTAGACCGGCTTTTTCAGACCTTCCAGTTCCCACAGCACGTGCGGCATCCCGACCAGCGGGAAGGCCTGGTTGTTGACGCCCATCGGGCGGGAGTCATCCACGTAGAACGTCTTCAGATAGGTGTAGAGCCAGTCGGGCCCCCGGGAGCGGGCCACGACAGACAAATCCGGCACCTTGGTCCCGAACCAGCCCTCGGCCGCCTCGCCAGGCATGGCATTTTTCATCAGCGAGCCGCTTTTCGGGGTTTCCCCCTGCGGAGACTTGGAGAAATCGGCCACGGGCATCAGATTCTGCACCACCTGCTCATCGCTCAGACCGAGGTCCTTGCCCATGCGGTTGTAACGCATATAAGAGAGGGAGTGACAGCCCATGCAGTAATTGACGTACAGCTGGGCGCCCCGTTGCAGGGAGGCCTTGTTATTCAGATCAACATCGGCTTCCATCAGTTTGATGCCCCCGCCGGCGGCCATGGAGACAACCGGTGCCATCATCAACAAAAATGCAGTCAGTTTTTTCATCATTTGTCAGTCACCCTTTCCGGAACCGGTTTGGTTTTGTCAATTTTGGTGTACCAGGGCATCAGCAGGAAAAACGCAAAGTACAGCGCGGTGAATATCTGCGCCAGCAGCGTTTTGGCCGGCGTTGACGGCTGTACACCCAGATAGCCCAGAATGACAAAACTGATAACAAAGATAGCCAGGGCGATCTTGAACAGCGGACCACGATAACGGACCGATTTGACCGGGCTGCGATCCAGCCAGGGCAGGAAGAACAGCACCACGATCGCCGCCCCCATGACCACAACACCGGGGAACTGCGAAGCGAACATCGGCGGAATCGCCCGCAACATGGCGTAGAACGGCGTGAAGTACCAGACCGGGGCAATGTGTTCCGGGGTCTTGAGCGGATCGGCCGGGACAAAGTTGGCGTGCTCGATAAAGTAACCGCCCATTTCCGGGGCAAAGAAAGCCACCGCAAAGAAGAAGATCAGGAACACGACCGTACCGGCAATGTCCTTGACCGTGTAGTACGGATGGAACGGAATGCCGTCAACCGGCTTGCCGTTGGCGTCCTTGTTCTTCTTGATTTCGACCCCGTCGGGGTTATTGGAACCGACTTCGTGCAGGGCCAGGATGTGCGCCACCACCAGGGCAATCAGCACCAGCGGCAGGGCAATCACATGGAAGGCAAAAAAGCGGTTCAGGGTGGCATCGCCGATAACGTAGTCACCGCGAATCCAGACCGACAGCTCCTCACCGACGAACGGCACGGCGGAGAACAGGTTAACGATAACCTGCGCCCCCCAGTAGGACATCTGCCCCCAGGGCAGCAGATAGCCGAAGAAGGCTTCCGCCATCAGCGCCAGATAAATCAGCACCCCGAAGATCCAGATCAGCTCGCGCGGGTTCTTGTAGGAGCCGTACATCAGGCCGCGATACATATGCAGATACACCACGATAAAGAACGCGGAGGCGCCGGTGGAATGCATATAACGGATCAACCAGCCCCAGTTCACATCACGCATGATGTACTCGACCGAGGCAAAGGCCATCCCGGCATCGGGTTTGTAATGCATGGTCAGGAAAATACCGGTGACGATCTGGATAACCAGTACCAGCAAGGCGAGCGAACCGAAAAAGTACCAGAAGTTGAAGTTTTTCGGCGCGTAATATTCGGACAGATGCTCCTTCCACATCTTGCTCAGCGGGAAGCGGGCATCGATCCAGTTCATCAAGGATTGTGTTTTGGTCATTATGCTGCCCCTCCGTCTTCGCCAACCAGCACCACAGAATCGCTCAGGAATTTGAACGGCGGAATGACCAGGTTGGTGGGTGCCGGCACGCCGGCGTAGACCCGGCCGGCCAGATCAAACTTGGAACCGTGGCAGGGGCAGAAGAAGCCGCCTTTCCACTCCTTGCCGCCCATATCTTTGGCGCCCGGCTCGGGGCGGTAGGTGGGTGAGCAGCCCAGGTGAGTACAGATCCCGATCAACACGGCAATTTCGGGATGATCTTCTCGGGCACGGAATTCATTCTGCGCATAGGCCGGTTGTTGCTGAGCCTGGGACTGGGGATCCGCCAGCTTGTCGTTCAGCGTGGGCAAATCTTCCATGTTCTGCTCGGTACGACGCACCACCCAGATCGGCTTGCCGCGCCATTCCACGGTGACCCGCTCGCCCGGCGCCAGTTTGCTAACATCCACCTCCACCGGTGCGCCGGCCGCCTGGGCCCGGGCGCTGGGATTCATGGACTGGATAAACGGAATCGCAATGCCGACTACGCCTACTGCACCCACCACGCTGGTGGAGGCAAGCAGAAACCGGCGTCGGCTGGTATCAATGCCATCGGTACTCATTTGAAAACTATCTCCCCGACTCAGATATGAACGATCACGGCCGACAACCGGCTGTCATCAAAAAATGCGCTAGTGAAATCGCTGTGCCCAAAGTAAAAATTTCAGAATGCGGTAAACATCCAGGATTTCAGGCGCGCATAGTTTCGCGTATCGAGCCACCGGGGTCAAGAAAACCACGTAGTTCACCCGGTAGTTCAACAAGTTACTGTTTCCCCGGCCTCAGGCCGGATTGTCGATATCGATAAATTGCTGTTCGATACCAAAATGTTCTGCCACATGTTCGCCCAGGGCCCGTGCCCCGTAACGCTCCGTGGCGTGGTGGCCGGCGGCATAAAAATGGATGCCGTTTTCCCGCGCCAGGTGCACCGTCTGCTCGGAGACCTCGCCTGTCAGGTAGGCGTCCACTCCCAGGCGAACCGCCTCCTCGATCAGTCCCTGGGCACCGCCGGTACACCAGGCCAGTTTACTCACCGGGGCCAGGGCTTCGCCCACATGCAGCGGGGCGCGACCCAGCCGATCGGTGATCTGCGCGGCCAGCGCCTCCCCCGACAGGGGCTCTGACAGGCTGCCATACAGGCCAATGGCCGGATTCCCCGGCGGTCCGAAGCTGCCTGCCACCTTCAGACCCAGCACCTTCGCCAGCTGCACGTTATTGCCGTAAACCGGGTGCGCGTCCAGCGGCAGATGATAGGCCAGCAGGCTGATACCGTTCTCCAGCAGGCGGGCAATGCGCCGTTTTTTGATCCCGACGATCGGCGCCGCCTCGCCCTTCCAGAAATAACCGTGATGCACCAGCAGGGCATCCGCGCCGGTCTCAATGGCCGCCTCGATCAGCGCCTGGGAGGCGGTCACCCCGCACACCAGCCGGTTGATCGTCGCGCCACCTTCTACCTGCAAGCCATTGGGGCAGTAATCGGTGAAGCGCTCCACTTCCAGCAAATCATCCAGATACCGCACCAAATCACTCAACTGCACCATGCGAAAACCGTCTCCATCAGTTATTATCCGGTGAACTCACACAGTGTAACCAATTCCGGATCATCATGCGCCTGACCCGTACGCTTAAATTCATTGTTCAGTTTGCCATTCTCGGCCTGGCGGTCGCCTTTGTCGTCCTGTATTTACTCTCTGACCGCCCTCTGCCCTTCGACGACAAACCGGTGGTCGAGCTGCGCGAAGCCCCGCCACGTGAATCGCTGCCTCGCGGCGAAGGCCCGGTCTCCTATGCCGACGCGGTGGAAGCCGCCGCACCGGCGGTGGTCAACATCCACACTAAAAAGATTGTCACCCGCGAGGCCCATCCCTTGCTGGACGATCCTGTTTTTCGCCACTTTTTCGGCGACAACTTCGGTGGTCCGCGCGAACGCGAAGAGACCAACCTCGGTTCCGGCGTGATCATCAGCGAACAGGGCTACATTCTCACCAATAATCATGTCATCAGTGACGCCGAAGAAATCCGCATCGCCCTGCCCGATCAACGCAGTGCCACTGCCACCGTGGTCGGCACCGACCCCGATACCGATCTGGCCGTGCTCAAGGTCGAACTCGACGCCCTGCCGGTCATCACCCTGGGCCGCTCCGACCAACTTCGGGTCGGTGATGTCGTACTGGCCATTGGCAATCCTTTTGGCGTCGGCCAGACCGTCACCTCCGGCATTGTCAGTGCCACCGGCCGCAATATGCTCGGTATCAGCACCTTCGAAAATTTCATCCAGACCGATGCCGCCATCAATCCCGGCAACTCCGGCGGCGCCCTGATTACCGCCAATGGCGAGCTGATCGGTATCAATACCGCCATATTCTCACGCAGCGGCGGCTCGCAAGGCATCGGCTTTGCCATCCCCACCAGTTTGGCACGGGATGTCATGCAACAAATCATCGAACATGGCGAGGTCAAACGCGGCTGGCTTGGCGTCGCCATTCAGAACATTAATGATAATCTCGCCGAATCGCTGGACCTTGATGAAGATCAAAAAGGCGTAATCATCACCAGTATTCTCAACCAGGGGCCGGCTGACGACGCCGATCTGCAACCCGGCGATGTGATCACGCAGATCGACGACAGGGCGGTGACCGATGTCGCCAGTGCGCTGGATATCATCAGCAGCCACCGCCCCGGCGACAGAATCACCATTAATATTATCCGGCAGGGCAAATCGATGGAAAAAGCGGCCCGGGTCACCCAGCGACCGAAACAGGAGCAATAACCCCGCCCCGTCTGCCATGACGGACCCCGGGGCGACAAGTCACACTCAGCTGGATTCCTGCAGCCCCCAGGGCTGACGCAGTGCCAGTATCACCAGCGGAATCAGCGCCAGGCTCAGCACCAGCGGGCCGTATACCAGCAGGCTGACACTGTAGTCGGGCTGTGCCATAAATCGCACGGCATCGATCATCCAGGCATGAATAATCAACACGACTATTCCGTGCAGGGTCACCAGGGCCCCGCTTTTCAGTGCCACGGCGAGGGAATAGACAAAATAAGGCAGCAGCCCGACCGCCAGAATCCCGGCGTGCAGGTAATAACCCGGTGCCGCTTGCGGCTCAAACGACGCGATAAATGCCAGTAAGACGCCAATGACGATCATGCCATAGTCAACAAATTTTAAACGGGTGTTCGCCATACAGCCCCCTTTATCATTAATAAGCTGGTCAACTTTCCTTTCCCGGCAAGTATAGTCGTTTGAGTGTGATGTAAAGGTGCCAGGCCAGCGGCATAACTTTAGTGTGGTCAAATTAACGAAAAATCATGGGGTTTTTGTTGTCGCCGTCAGGCATTCATCGCGAGAAATAAAACCTCATCACTTAAAGGGATGGTGTTTGCTGCCACGAACCAGATTACCGTCTATGCTTGAATTGGCGGTCAGTTTTACCTTATCGAGCGACCCGTTTGGAGAGATGAACAATGAGTGAGTATATCCAGGCAGGCGAATTACAGATCGACCGTCTGTTGCATACCTTTATTATAGAAGAGGCCTTGCCCGCCAGCGGCATCGAGGCCGGACAATTCTGGAACGCATTATCCGAGGCGGTCCACCGGTTTGGTCCGCGCAACCATGAGCTGCTCGAACAACGCGACCGGTTCCAGGTGCAAATCGACGAGTGGCATCGTGAACACTCCCACTTTGATGCCAAGGCCTATAAACAATTTTTGATCGATATCGGTTACCTGTTACCCGAGGGTGAAGACGTCACCATCACCACCGCCAACGTGGATGACGAGATCGCACACGTCGCCGGCCCGCAACTGGTGGTGCCCTTGACCAATGCCCGTTATGCCCTCAATGCCGCCAATGCCCGCTGGGGCAGCCTTTACGATGCCCTCTATGGCACCGATGTGATCGACGAGTCCGACGGTGCCGAACAAACGACTCAATACAATCCCAAACGCGGCGAGAAGGTTGTCGCCTGGGCCATGGCGTTGCTCGATGAAATTATCCCGCTGGAGCACGGCAGCCACGCCGAGGTGGGTCATTACCGGATCAGCAACGGAGCCCTGGCCATTGAATTAACCGGCGGCCAGATCACCACACTCAAACAACCGGCACAATTTACCGGCTTCAATGGCCATACCAACACGCCGACAACCATCCTGCTGGGCAACCACGGCCTGCATATCGAGCTGCAAATCGACCGCGAGCACCCGGTCGGCAAAACCCATCCGGCCGGCATCAAGGATATTCTGCTGGAAGCGGCACTCACCACCATCCAGGATCTGGAGGATTCGGTCGCCACGGTGGATGCCGAAGACAAGGTACTGGCCTATCGCAACTGGCTGGGACTGATGCAGGGCAATCTCGAGGATACCTTTTCCAAAGCCGGTAAAATGATGACCCGCCATCTGAACGGGGATCGGGATTATCTCTCCCCGCAGGGCCAGCCTTTCACCCTGCACGGGCGCAGTCTGTTGCTGGTGCGCAATGTCGGTCATTTCCTTCACACTGACGCGGCAACCACCCATTACGGTGCGCCGATTCCCGAAGGCATACTGGATGCGCTGGTCACCACGCTGATTGCATTACATGATATTCAGGGCAGCAGCCCGCTCGATAACTCCCGCACGGGCAGTATCTATCTGGTCAAACCCAAGATGCACGGTCCGGAGGAAGTCGCCTTTACCAACGAGCTGTTCGACTTCATTGAGGACCAGCTGCAGCTGGCTCGCAATACCCTGAAGATGGGCATCATGGACGAGGAGCGCCGCACCTCCATCAATCTCAAAGCATGTATCCGTGCCGCAAAAGATCGGGTGGTCTTTATCAATACCGGATTTCTGGATCGTACCGGCGATGAGATCCACACCAGCATGGAAGCCGGCCCGATGGTGCGCAAGGGAGCAATGAAAGAGAGTACCTGGATCCAGGCCTATGAAAAGATCAATGTCGAAACCGGTCTGGCCTGTGGCTTCAGCGGCAAGGCGCAGATCGGCAAAGGCATGTGGGCCATGCCGGATAACATGAAGGCGATGCTGGCCGCGAAGATCGACCATCCCCGGGCCGGCGCCAACACGGCCTGGGTTCCCTCCCCCACTGCCGCCGTATTGCATGCCATCCACTACCATCGGATCAATGTCATTGAACGGCAAGCGGCCATCGCCAGTGACGCCCGCACACCGGTCGATGATCTGCTGGTCATTCCACTGCTGGATAACGCGCGGCCCGACGCCGACGCTATCTTGCAGGAACTGGAAAACAACGCCCAGGGTATTCTGGGTTACGTGGTGCGCTGGATAAATCAGGGTATCGGTTGCTCCAAGGTGCCGGACATTAACAATACGGGGTTAATGGAAGATCGGGCTACCCTGCGCATTGCCAGCCAGCACATTGCCAACTGGCTGCATCATGGCCTTTGCGATGCCGAACAGCTGCTGGAGGTGATGAAACGCATGGCGGAAAAAGTCGACCAGCAAAACCGTGACGACCCGACCTATACCCCGATGGGGCCGGATTTCAACAACAGCCAGGCATTTCGGGCGGCGTTTGATCTGGTCATCAAAGGCCGCGAGCAGGCCAACGGCTATACCGAACCGTTACTCTATTCGCATCGGCGTATCGTCAAGGAAAAAACCCGCTCCTGACGCCGCACAAGTGATTTGGCCAGCCAGTTCTTTAAGATGTATTCTTTATGATATCCATAAAGCTGCTGGGATAATGAACCGCATAGCCCTGCGCGAAATGTACGCCCATATCCTGCAGTAGTTTCAGGGCACCGTCATTTTCAACAAACTCGGCAACAACCATTTTATCCATCGACTGGCCAATATCGTTGATCGCGTTGACCATCGCCCGGCCGGTCGCATCGGTAACAATATCGCGGACAAAACTGCCGTCGATCTTGATGATATCGACCGGCAATTGTCGCAGATAACCAAACGATGACAACCCCGAACCGAAGTCATCCAGCGCAAAAGTACACCCAAGATCACCGAGGCGTTCCATAAAGGCACGGGCGTCGGCGAAGTTTCTGACCGCCGCGGTCTCGGTAATTTCGAAACAGATCTTCTCTGCCGAAACGGCATGGCGTTCGAACAAACCGACCACAAAATCGAGAAAATCCCGGTGGTCGAATGACCGCCCGGAAATATTGATATGGCAGGCATCCAGTGTCGCCAGATGCTCCGGGTGACTGTCAAGTTGCACAAGCACATGTTCTATAACCCAGCGATCAATCAAATGGGCCATTTCGAAGCGCTCCGCTGCCGGTAAAAATGCGCCCGGCGGTAATACGCGGCCATCCTCATCCCGCATGCGCACCAGCACTTCATAACGACTCTGCTCCGTACCCGATAGCGAGCTAATGTACTGGGCGTCCATAAACAACCGGTCATTATCAATCGCCGTCCGGATACGACTGACCCACTCCATTTGCTCGTGCCGTTCATCCAGGGCCTGGTCATCGTCACCAACAAGATGGATGCGATTTCGCCCCTGCTCCTTGGCCAGATAGCAAGCGGCATCGGCCATGCGCAGCAAGCTGGTCGTATCCACACTGGCGGCGGTAATCGGGACGATTCCGATGCTGCAACCAATACTAAAGTTTCGGTCCTCCCAGGCAAACTGTGTTCTGGTCAGGGTTTGACGCAGTTTTTCGGTTACCTCGACCGCCTTATCGGGGTCGCAATATTCCAGTATCAGTGCGAACTCATCACCACCCAGGCGGGCCAGCACATCACCCTTACGCAAATGTTGGCTGAATATTTCCGCCACCTGCCGCAACAGATAGTCGCCGACAAAGTGGCCCGAGGTGTCATTAATAATCTTGAATTGATCCAGATCGATAAAACACAGGGCGTGCATGGAGTTCTCATCTCTGGCGCGATTTAATGCCTCGTCCAGATAATGTTCGAATGCGCGGCGGTTAATCAGCCCGGTTAACTCATCGTGACTGGCCTGATGGCTCAGCTCAGCCGACAAGCGGTGTGACTCGGATATATCCTCAAGGATGGCGAGATAAGATGCGTTTGAATCAGCCTGTTCCGCAAAGCGGGATAATGTCAGTCTGATCCAGGCTGTCTCGCCATCACCGCAAAGTGCTCGCAATTCAGTCGTGTGCGTAACAAACGGCTCGCTGATCACTTTACCAAGAATATCTTCCCTGTTTTGTTTATCTTCCGGATGAACAATCTGTGAGTAGTCCAGTTTGAGTATTTCTTCGCGCGGGTAGCGTAAGATCTCACACAGCGCCGGGTTCACCTCCAGCAAACGACCGTCTTCCGCCATCTGCGCAATACCCACCCCTGCCTGCTCGAACGTTGCACGAAACTTCCTCTCGGAACTTCGTAACGCCCGGGTCAGTCGCTGAGTCAATGTCATGGCGATAACGCCAAAGATAATAAAGAACACGATACTTGCCAGCGACAACATGGTCGGCATCAGGCGCGCAAGTCGAGTCATGGCACTGCGAAACGTCGCGGCCTGTACGCCCAGTTTGTCGCTGGCCGTAGCCAGTTGCTCCCTCAACTCACCCAGCCGCCGGGAGGAAGGTTCTTCGGACTGCCATTCGCGCGCCAAATCATCGGCAATGTCCTCCAGCTCCAGAATTTGCCGATCACTGTCCTGCCATGCCCTCACCGCGTCACGAAAATACGGGGCATCGGAAAAAAATCGAAACAAGACGATAACGCGCGGAATGTCCGAGGGATGAAACTGGCCGCGCAGAAATCCCTCACGTGCCGCCGTATAGTCGAAAGTCTCATTCTCCATCGCCCTGCGGGCCTGGAGATCGCCCAATGGAATAGCGTGCCAGCGGCGCGCACGCTTCAGCGTTTCGGCATTCCCGGTCCGCGCATACTCTTCAAGATAATAGACCGTCTTGATCTGGCCCCGGGACCAGACAGATTCTCCGGACAGATAGGCTGCGACGCCGGACTGAATCTGGACCACCGCCACAGTAAATGCCGCCGCCAGAATGGCCAGCGCAAAAAGTCCGGTTATCAATCCCAGATAACGCACCCTCTGGCGCAAACCGATGCCGAACCGCTGTCTGTCAGCCACTTCCCCAGTCCTTCTTTCAATAAAAAGCGACCCTCCCTCGGAACAACGTTCTCCCTGTTAATATTGATTCGACATCGGCCCGTGAATCTTTAATTTCCATGCAAAAATTAGGGTAAACCCTGATAAAAACCGGCTAAATTCGACTAAAAACTGGCTAAAAACCCTCTGTTATACAGGTTATAACCGTTAAATCCGCTCCGCCCCTCTTCATCGTCAAAACCTGACAGGGTGTCAGCCATATCGAACAGGCGCGATTACCCGCGGGAAACGGTTTATCCGCAACAAAACCGGCTGAGCCAGATAACTGTCGGCAAGCTCCTGCAAAGTCCGGGGTTCTGGCGATCAGGTCGAACAACCAATGCCGCTCACTGGAGTCTCATTGGCGCCGACGCTTCATCTCCCCCGACACCTCTGTACACCTTTGTTTATCGCGTTGTTTCAAATTCCATGACGGATTGAGTATGGCGGCGCAAGTTGTCAGCCCGTCGGGCAACAATCGCTTCAGCCTGTACCGGCAATACCGGTTTTATAAGTTGATCGTTGTTTGCGTGGACAGGTCAGACATAGTTCATAGGCAATCAATCCTATTTGTAATATCGATATTTCCCTATCAATGATACCGATAGACTGTGTATAGCGTGGACATTGAAGTCCGCACCGGATGGTTTGAAAACATTGCCGTTCGCAAGTCTATAAAAATAATAACCCGGGTCACAGGTCCCCTTGCCGGTAAAACCATGCCCTGTCCTGTAACAGGTGAAAGAGCAGATGGAACAGATCATCATACTGATAGCGGGTTTGCCGATCCTCTCGGCGTTACTGACGCAGCTGCTGGGCTCTCGCATGGGTCGGCGGGTCGCACGCCTGAGTGTGCTCGGTACGCTACTCACCTTTGGTCTCGCCGTTGCCGCCCTGTGGCTGGTCCTCGCCGGGCACGGCCCGGAAACTGTCAGTCTGTTCGGCTCCGGGGCGCTGCTGTTACTCGAACCATTGAGTACCCTGATGGCCGTGGTCATTGCCGGCATCAGCCTGGTCGTGCATGTCTATTCCCTGCGTTACATGGCCGAAGAGATCGGTTACAGCCGCTTCTTCGTACTGCTCGATCTGATGACCGCCACCCTGCTGGTGATGGTGTTCGCCGGCGATCTGCTCACCCTGCTCATTGCCTGGCAACTGGTCGGGGTCCTGCTCTATTTTCTGCTCGGCCAGAATACCCGCGATGTTTCGGCCTATCGCTATGCTTTCTGGACCAAGATCACCTATCGCATCGGCGATCTGCCGTTGCTGATTGCCGCGGTGTTGCTCTACCAGGCCTACGGTACCGGCTCGTTGCCAGTCATTTTCGAACAGATCAGCACCGATCCGGGCAGCGCACCAGGTACTGGGCTGGCCATTGATGGATGTGGTCGCGGGACTCATCGCCCTGGCCGCCTTCGCCCGCTCGGCCCAGTTTCTGCTGCATACCTGGCTGCCCTATTCCATGTCCGGGCCGACGCCGGTATCGGCATTGATGCACGCGGGCATCGTTAACGCCGGCGGGTTTTTGATCAATCGCTTTGCGCCGGTGTTCGTGCATAGCTCGGGAGTATTACACTGGGTGTTTATCGTCGGTCTGTTCACCGCCGTGATCGGCTCGATCCTGATGCTGACCCAGAACGACATCAAGAAGTCGCTGGGTTACTCCACCATGGGCCAGATGGGTTTTATGATCATGGAATGCGGCATCGGCGCCTTCTCCCTGGCCATTTATCATCTGATTGCCCACGGACTGTTCAAGGGCACCCTGTTTCTGGGTGCCGGTAATGTCATTCATGCCGCGCGCGGGGACGATGGCGTGCCCAAGGACGATCTGTACACCTTCGTGGTCGAACGGCGTCCGGTGCGCCAGCGCCTGCCCTGGCGGCTGATGGCCGCCATCACCCTGGCGGTGCCGATCGCGATTCTGTTGGGCGCCCACTGGCTGGTCGCGGAAGATTATTTCCAGAAACAAAGCGCCATCGTGTTGCTGTTCTTCGGCTGGATCACCGGCGCGCAGCTGATCTTCACCACTTACCGGATGCGGGCCCGCAATCTGCGCCGGTTGATTACACTGAGTATCTTTTCCTTTGCCGTGGTCGTCCTCGGCTACACGTTAATCAGTCACGCCTTCGATCTGTTTTTGTATCCCGATCCGGTATTTCGCGAACAAATCTATGCGGCGGCGGACTTTGATCTGTTCTGGTTCGATCTGCTGATGGGGGTGATAGCCCTGGTCATCATTTTTGGCTGGATCATCATCAGCTTCAGCGATCAAAACGGCAATCACAAAGGCGCGTACCGTCGCCGGCTGTGGCTGTCGTTCTATGCGCTGATCTCGCGCGAGTTTTATCTCACGGATATCTATACCCGGTTCAGCCGGACCTTGCTGAACTTCGCGGGACGACTCAACCTCTGGTTGAGGTGGATCTGAAATGCAAACCCTCCACTATCTGCTGATCGGTCTCTTCCTGCCGCTGTTTCCGCTGAGCATGGGCTTCAATTTTCTGCTCGGCCGCAGCCGCCCGGCCCTGTTGCGTATGATGCTGTTGCTGCTCTGGCCGCAGATTGGCCTGACCCTGTTGCAGACGCTGGACGCGCCCCTGCCAAACTGGGTAGTGCCTCTGGCCCTGTTTACCGCCGCGCTGTATGCCCTGCGCGCCCTGGCGCTGCGTGATGTGGGACAGTGGAGCGGCTTTCTGGCCACCTCGGCCTGGGCCTTGCTGTGGATTGCGCGCCAGGGAGATCTATCGACGTTACAGCTGCATCTTTTCGCCCTGGGCTTCAGTGCCCCGCTGGTTTTGCTGACACTGCTTGGCGCCGGAGCTGGAACGCCGCTTTGGTGCCGCTTATACCGGCCTGTACGGCGGTCTGGCCGAATCGATTCCCCGCTTCAGCAGCATACTCGTGCTGGTGGTGCTGGCGATTATCGCCACACCGCTGTTCCCGACGTTTTTCATCATGCTCGCCACCGTCATGCAGGCGGTCACGCTCATGCCGCTGGTGGCCGTTGGCATCGCTCTGGTCTGGTTACTCTGGAGCTGGGCGGGTGCACGCCTGTTGCAGGGATTGATCGTTGGCCCGGCAGGCGACGCTGAGGTAATCGATCTCAATCGCGCCACCACCGGGGCTTATGCGCTGGCATTGACCCTGCTCGTGGCGAGCGGGCTGTACGCTATCGGAGTCCTGTTATGACATTGCCACTGGGACAACAGCTGAAAATTCGCAGCATGATCTACGTGGCCGGTGAACCGATTCCGTTTTTCTGGCCCATGCGCGCGTTCATTCACCATAACCCGCTGCACGGCCTGGAACATCTGCCCTTCCCCGAGGCGGTGAAAACCGGCGCACAACTGTTTCATGGCCGGGGCTTTTTGTCCCGGCGGGAATACCAGCGTTATCTGACCCAGGGCAAGGTCGATCATGGCGCACTGGCCACCGGCGTGGACGCGTTTCTGGCACAGCAGCCGGCAATCGCCGATCTCGATCTGTCGCACTGGCTGATGACCTTGCTGACCCGGACCGAACAACCGGTCATCCGCGCCACGTCAATGGCCGATGCCAACGCGGTGCATGCCGTGATCCACCAGACGGAACAGCCCGAAGCGACGCTCGATCCCGAGTCCCTGACGGCGACGCTGCATGACACCCTGCTGGGCGCCTGTCCTTTATATGAAGCGGTGGACCGGCTCTATGGCACCGAAATCGGTGCCGAGCTGGATGAGCTGGTGATCAAAAGCTGTCTCGACTTCTTCGACGAGGGCCAGTCGGTCTGGCACATGCCCGGTCGCAAGCAGGGCCTGTTCAGTGCCTGGCGCGAGCTGGCTCTGCGCAACGCCCGGCTGTTTGTGCGCGGCCTGCATATCGAGCGCATTTTGAAAAATGAACCGCATCCCGAAGGCGTGATCGCCTCGGTGATGAGTGAGCTGGGCATTCCCGAAGATCACTGGGTCAGCTGTTTCTCCCGTGAATTATCCCGCCTGCACGGCTGGGCCGGCTTCATTCGCTGGCGGGCCAATGCCAAACAGTATTACTGGCATCAGCGCTACCCCGCCGATCTGGTCGACTTTCTGGCGATCCGCCTGACCCTGGCTCTCGCCCTGCTCGCCGAGCGCAGTCGCAAACAGCTCGCCACCGATCGAAGTGCGCTGGAGGCCCTCATTCAAACCCGGCCCCGCGAGACCTGGCTGCGTCATGAGTTACACAGCGGAGCGATCCTGCCCGCCTACGCTCAACGGGTGGAGCAAACCCTGGCCCGCGGACGGGCGAGCGCCATCGAAAAATGCTTTGATGACTATGTGCGCGCCAAACGCCGCCACGACGCCGAAGACCAGGCCGCCCGCCTGCGTCAGCTGGCCGCCAGATCAGATGCAAGCGCATCGCTCGAGGCTCTGACGCCCGGCCAACTGGCCGAACTGATGCAGGTGCTGCAACAGTTCGAAAGCGAGGAAGGCATGCTCTGGCTGCGTGCGATGGAGGCCCATGCCATGGAAGATATCTTGCGGGACGTCAACCTGACCCCGCCGGCCCCGCGCGACAAACGCCCCTTTGCCCAGGCCCTGTTTTGCATCGATACCCGCTCCGAGCGGATTCGGCGGCACCTGGAAAGCGCGGGGGATTATCAGACCTTCGGCATCGCCGGGTTCTTCGGCGTGCCCATCAGCTTCATGGAACTGGGCAAGGGCAGTGAGGCCTATTTGTGCCCGGTCCTGCTCAAACCGAAAAACCTGGTGCTGGAAATGGCGGCCACGGAACCGGACGATGTGGCCGCCACCACCGCGCTGGAAAAAGTGCTGCACGAGTTAAAAGAGTCGGTCTTCACCCCGTATGTCACGGTCGAGGCCATCGGCATGCTGTTCGGCTTCGACATGATCGGCAAAACATTCATGCCGCAAAGCTATAACCGCTGGCGCCAGCGCCTGTTTCGCGACAAACCCGCGACCCACCTGTTACTCGACAAGCTGGATCGCGAACAGGCCGACTCCATCGTTCGCGCCGTGCAGCGAGCGGTTGTGGCCAAAGCGGTCGAGCAGGAGTTCGAACTGGAACCCGAAGCGGTGACCGATGACATGGTCCGTGAGTTGCGGGAAGCCGCCCTGGGCCATGCCGCACAGGCCCCGGCACTGCGCGAAACGCTGGGCCTGACCCGCGAAGCCGAACAGACCTTTATCCAGCGCCTGCGCGCGGTCTACCGGATTGAGCCCGCCTTCGCCCGTCTGCAAATGGAACAGCTGGGGCGGATCGGCTTCAGCCTCGATGAACAGACCCACTTCGTCAGCCAGGCGTTGCACTCGATTGGCCTGAACCGGGAATTCTCCCGCTTCATCCTGCTGGTCGGCCACGGCAGCACGTCCGAGAATAATCCTTATGAATCGGCGCTCGATTGCGGGGCCTGCGGCGGCAATCACGGGCTGATCAACGCCCGCGCGCTGGCCCAGATGGCCAACAAGCCCCGGGTGCGTCAGCGGCTGCATGCCCAGGGGATCGCGATCCCCGACGATGCCTGGTTCCTGCCGGCCCTGCACGACACCACCACCGATGAGATCAAACTGTTCGATCTCGATCGGCTGCCGTCCTCGCATGTGGTCTATCTCGATCGCCTGCGCAGTGGTCTGACCGGCGCCTCGCGGCTGTGTGCCCGGGAACGGCTGCCCGAACTGCAACTGACGCCGGGGCAATGCGACCCGGCCGAGGCCAATCGCCATGCCCGACGCAATGCCATGGACTGGTCACAGGTGCGTCCGGAATGGGGCCTGTCCGGCAACGCCTATTTCATCATCGGCCGCCGCAACCTGACCCAACACCTGTCACTGGAAGGCCGTGCGTTTTTGCATTCCTATGATTACCGCGCCGATCCCAAACGGCGTCTGCTGGAGAGCATCCTCACCGGCCCGCTGGTGGTCGGCCAGTGGATCAACATGGAACACTATTTTTCCAGCGTGGATAACGAACGCTTCGGCAGCGGCAGCAAGGTCTATCACAACGTGGCCGGACGCTTCGGCGTGATGACCGGCAACTTCAGCGATCTGCGCACCGGCCTGCCGGCCCAGACCGTGCTCGATCAGGGACAGCCCTATCATCAGCCGATCCGACTGATCACCGTCATCGAAGCCCCCTACGAACACGCCTGTTCCGCCATCGAGAACGTGGTCGCGGTCAAGAACCTGGTGCGTAACGGCTGGGTGCGACTTGTGATCATCGACCCGGATACGAACACCGCCCATATCTACGACCATAACGCCTGGCAGCGCCGGTCGTTAACTGGCGACAGTCAGCAGGAACAACCTATGGAGTCCACTGCATCATGAAAAACCTGAACTTCAGTCCGTTGAAAAAACTCGAGATCATCCTTGGCGGCGAACACCAGAGCTTTGCCACCGACGTGCTGGACCGGGCCGGCGTCAAGGGGTACACCATTATCAACAACCTCTCCGGCAAAGGCAGTCATGGCTTTCATGAAGGCCATCTCATGTTCAACGAGGATGACGTGCTGATCATGATCATCGCCGCGGTGCCTGAAGAGCGGGTCAAGCCAATACTTGAGGGACTATCACCCTTTTACAACGAACATTCAGGCGTGGTGTTTATCTCCGACATTCAGGTGACCCGGCTGGTGAAATTCAGCGACGGATAACGTCCCGACCATCACAATGCCTGTCAGTCTCAAGTGTCCGGAGATGACGCTTTCATGATGGCCCGGCTCCGGACTGGATCAATGCGGATAGTGAGCCTGTTTTACAAATCACCCGGGCACACGCGTGGTTTTTAATGGCGATTTAAAAACGGATTCTGCCTGTATCGGATCAGACCAAATGAACTGGCTGATAAAAATCGAGCAATCAATTGGGCTTAACGGGTTTTCTGACGTCAACCTGATTCGACACAACTGTCCGGGTAAACAGTCAGTTCTTTCCTGTGTCGATGCGTGTCCGGATCGGGAATCGCCTCGATCCCGGCAATCGATTTGATATAGTAATCGGGCAGTCCATGTTCCCGGGCACCACGGAGCACATGTTCCCTGTACCATACATAGGGCTTTAATGTTGGTTCTATCCTGGTGGCATAAAAGGTTAGCGCACTGAGGCTGTTCCCGTCATCGATATATATCGACACGCGCTTCTCTTCATAACCCTGCCCCAGTCCCTCGTGCCGATCCAGTTCCGGTTTTTCCTCTGGCGCGATATTAAAAACAACGCCATGGACCACGTCGCTCTCATTTCCGGTCTGTTCAATATCGCACTTTGCCGAACCATCAACGCTTTTTTTGTGAAAGCGCAAGCGATGTCCAGGGAGCCGGGCAATGGTTACGGATCGGGCCGAAGGGACTCTGGCCAGGAGGCGATGCGACGACATATTGGAACCATAGGCAAAATAGAGCATTTTTTGATTCGAGAGTTACTTGCCGTTTTCAAAAACCATGGCCGGAATAAAGCGCCGGTTTGTATCACACCGGATTAAGGGAGATCATAGTCCAGGGCGGCAATAATCTGGTTCAGCCGCCCCTGTTCACCTTCGTCACCCGGTGTCGCATGGGCATTGGCGGCCGCGCGCGCCTCATCCTCAATACGGGTGATATATTGTTCATTACAGGCACTGACGGCCTGCTTGAGCGTCTCCAGCAGCGGCGGGATTTCCTCCGGCTCGCGCACCCAGGTTTCAATAAACAGGCCCCGGGACGGGTCGATTTTGATCGAATGCCCCTTTTTGGCATTGAGCCGATTGAAATCCTCACACCATGCTTTGGGCGCCTGGTGGGAGAGTTTGAAATAGAGATCGATATAGGGCTCTTTACGTATCCGCGGCGGGCGTGTCTCGTCAATACCACAGATTTTTATATCGCTGATACCTTCCATTATTACCTCTCATCATCTTCGCTTACATCGCGGGCGAATCCAGCATACGCGATAATTGCCCTCGGTACCCGACAATCCGCTCCGGCACCCTCACTGCGCCGGGGGAGCGGTGCGAAGGTCCCGACCGGGATTAATTAAACGACGCCGTTTCCATTTCCAGGTAGATGCGATAGGCATTGCCCCGGTTGCTGGCGTCGAAGGCCGGCATGTCTTCATAACCCGACCAGTCGGTATTGCGATAGGCCTCATCAAACGGCACGAAATCCCGCGCCGCCGCGCCCATTTGTTCACGCACATAGGTCAGATAGTCATGGGTAAAACGGATCGCCTCGTGCACATCGTCGGAGGCATCGCCATGGCCCGGAATAATAAAGCGCGGCGTCGGTTCCATCTGCTCCAGATAATCCAGCCCCTGCAGCCAGCGTTCGACATCCGTATCCGGGCTGTCCAGAAAGGGAATGCGACCCTTGTAGATCACATCGCCACTGAACAGTACGCCGTGTTCCCTGACCAGCATGATGCTGTCGCCCGGTGCATGCGCCGGCCCCATGTGGCGCACCTCGAAAGTCAGACCGCCCTGCTCAAAGCTATAGTTTTTTTCGAAGGTGGTATCCGGCCCCACCAGGTAGGTATTCTCGTCCACCCACGGGAACAACGCTTCACGACGCTGCTCCAGGCGTCGCTGTGCCGCCTCGCCCTGGCTGGCGCGATCGCCGCCCACATAACCCAGCGCCAGATCTTGTGCGATCACCTCGGGACTGCCGGCATGCTCGTCGAAGGCCTGCAGGCCGTAGATATGATCGGCATGGTAATGGCTGATCACCACGTGAGTGACCGGCTTGTCGGTCACCTCGCGGATCCGCTGCAGCAGCCGATAGCCCAGCGCCGGCGTGCCCAGCGCATCAAACACCACCACCCCCGTGTCGGTCACCACAAATCCGCCGTTGGAGGTATGCCCCTCGTTCACCGCATCGGGCACGCCCGACTTGCCGATAATGTAATACACTGGCGCCTCCGGCACCTTGTGCAGTTCAAACGGCAGACTGACCGCGCCGTAAGGTGTTTCGACCGGTTCGGCCAGGACCGACCAGCTCATCAGAGCCAGAACAAACACAACCAGACCACGCACGTTATTCACTCCCTTGCCCGGGGAACTTCCGGGACAACCCATTATAAAGCCAGGCGACGATCACCCCGCCAATCACCCCGTCGGCCAGTCCGTACACGGTGCCCAGCAATACCGTACCGACCCCGCCACCGGGATGAAAACCCGGGTAAATCGAGGCGACCACCTCGAGAAACGCAACGCTGTACCCCGGCCAGATCAGATTCGCCAGGCCCGTGAGCAGAATCACCCCGCCCCACAGAATTCCCAGAGTCAGACCCAGTGCCAGTACCTGCAATTTCATAAGACCTCCTTTTCCTCGCCAACGGCTGTCAGCAAAACAAACTATTTATATAGTACAGGCGTAAACAGCCCGGGACCAATACAGACAATGTGGAATGCAACGGCCGGGATAAGGTCTCACCGCACCGCGACGGGTCGACATGGTAGGCCTTATTTGAGTGCGTCATACACGGAGAAGAACTGGCTGCAACATTCCTCGTTGCCCTGATCGTAATAGAGCGCATTGAGAACAAAGTCGACCGGCGGATCGAGCAGCTGGCCCTCGAGCAGGGTGTGATAGGAGGCCCCGCCGAGCAGGCGGTGGACCTGGGTCAGATACAGCCGGTTGATCACCCCGGCCGTCACCAGCGTCTCCAGCACTCCCGTGCCGGCGATCGAATAAATACAGCAAAAGCCCTCGGCCCTCAGCGCCTCGATCAGCGCCCGGCCCTCCACCTTGCGCCCCTCCCCGGCGATCAATACCGTCGCCCCGGCAGCGCGCAACGCCCTGATCCGTTCGGGATCCGCCTGCGCCCCGGTGGCCACATACACCGGTCGATCCAGTTGCTCGCACAACACCTCCAGCGGCAGATCCAGGCTGGCACTCAAAACCACCACCGCCGGCTGCGGCGCCAGCCCCTGCGCGCGGCGCCATTGATGCAAATCCGCATAGGCCGGATCGTCACTCAGCGGCAACGCATCCTGCGCCTCCCCGGCGGCAAAATCCCGCACATAGCGCGCACTGGTCACCAGAATATCCGCCTGCGCCGCCAGCTCCTGGTACAACCGCCAGTCGCGCGGATTGGTAATCGCCGCCGGCACGCCCTTCTCCCCCGTCTCCGGGTGCGCAATCGCAATCCGCCCGTCCAGGCTTTCAATAAAGTTACTGTACACCAGCGGCGTCTCCTGCAACTGCGCCCGGTGCAGGGCGTGCTGCAGATACAGCCCCTCCAGGGCAACATCCTCCTCGCGGGAGGGGAACAGGCGGGTGAGTGAGTTACTGGTGTGCAATGTAGGGTTTCCGCGTGATATTGAAAAGGTCATTAGAATTTAATCCCTTCGCCATCTTTTTTCCAATTCATTTGATGCCGCCTGTGCTCGGCGAGGGCAAAACCCAGCAGCAGCCAGAAGCCACCAACAAGGAAGCCGGCCGCAATGTCACTCGCGTAATGCAGGCTCAGGAGTATGCGACTGAAACCAACCAGGGCAATAAGCACAGCGGTCCAGTAGATCACCTCGAATCGCTGGCGCACGCCGGAGAGATGGACAGCGAGGAGATAAGCGATAAAGCCATACACGGCCATAGCGCTTGTCGCATGGCCGCTGGGGAAAGAAGGCGTTACGGCAACAACGTCCGTGACGAATTCCGGTCGTGGCCTTGCGATCGCGTACTTGCCCGCATAAGTGGTAATCTGCGATCCGAGCAGGGTCAGCCATAGCGGGGCGATCATATAAATGTGACTATGCGCCCATAGCAGGCCTGTCGTAACGAGCGCTACCGCGACCAGGGTCGCTGATCCGCCCAGTTCGGTGATCCAGGCGAATAATGTGACAACCACATCCGTGCGAACTGTAGCCAGTTGCTGATTAAATCCCTCATCAAAGCGGACAAGTTCGTCCGCCTCGAAAAGTTCTTCTACCAATCCACCGAGCAGGGCGGCAATGTAGAGCGCCGCTATCACAACGAGCGTCAGAGGAAGACCTGTGAACCGTTCTGGTGTCAGCCTGGCTTTCAGTAACTTTGTCGTCGCAGGAAACTTTGCCTTGATCTGCGATCCCGCGGCTGAGATATCATCTTGTTCCCGGGCTTGTTTGAGAAAAATTACCGTTTTGTCGAAAAAATGCGTAAAAAACCGGAGTCCCCACCAGGCAAGTAGACGAAGTACGAGGATCATTACAAGCATCGACAGAAAAACAACCACTGTCCAGGTCATCCATATCTCCGCCGGTTAATCCGGAAACGAAAAAGGTTATCACTCTTTTCTACGGTAAATATCCATAATCCGTTTGTACATCAACCTTACCTTAACGCAGGCGTTTCTTTGCATCCAGCGCCAGGGTGCTGGCATAAATGCTTCGCACATTCCTGGCAAACTGTTCCACGGAGAAATCAGCGGCGAAACCGAGTGCCTGTTTAGCCAGCTTATCGCGAAGCTCGTCATCTTCCAGCAATTTTTTCACCTGCGCACGCCAGAGCTCCTGTTTTTCCGGCGTTTTAAAACCATTGAACCCGTCGCGAACCACGTCATCTATACCGCTGGAGCGTACAGTGACTACCGGCAGTCCGGCTGCCATAGCCTCCAGGATCACCATGCCCTGAGTTTCGGATATGGAAGCAAAGAGAAACGCATCACCAAGCCGATACCAGATTGCCATATCCTCGGGCGGAACAGGCCCCACAAGGGTGAACTGTTGTTTAAGACCAAGTTGATCTATCTTCTTCTGCAGGCGATCTTTCTGATGACCGTCTCCGATCATCAGTAACCGGAAGGGAATATCCGTCTCCCTGCGCAGGGCATCGATCGCCTCAATCATGAAATCAATATTTTTCTCGTTAGATAACCGGGAAACGCTTATAAAGACCCTCTCATTTTCAAGACCGAGATTAATACGTAATTGTTCAACGTCTTTTTGGCTGACTTCCTGAAAGCGTTCAAACTCAATACCCGTGGGCTGAACAAAGATCGGGGTCTTGACGCCAATCATCCGCAGGTATTCTTCGGTTGAATAAGTAGGCACAATCACGCCATCACATTTATTCGCAAAGCGCTTGACCAGCGCGTGGGAGATCAGGTTGCGGAACAGCATGCCAGGTAGCGGAACAAAGTGTGCGTAGTGCTCCAGGCGGGTATGGTAGGTATAGATTGCCGGTATTTTCATCCGCCGGGCGATGAACAGACCCAGCGAACCCAACCAGAACGGGTGGTGCAGATGCATAATATCCGGATGGAAAGCACGAACACGCTTGCGGATATGTCCAGAAAAGATATTGGCCAGCCTAAACTCCTGTTTCTTTCCCAAGGCCAGCAGTGATGGTATTCGCAGGACATGATTTTCCACTTCCGGTTTCCGCTCGTATTGTGGCGCGACGATCAACAATATATCCCCGAGTTCTTGCAGCCCTCGCCGCAGCCGTTCTATCGAAAGAGGGACGCCTCCGATAAACGGCAGATAATTGTTGGTAAACATGACCACTCGCAGAGGATTCTCCAGCCAGGGCGTCGGATCCAGATCGTAATCAGGATAGTAATCCTTCCCAATGAAGATAACGCTATGGAGCTTGAGCGCGATGGCACCGAACATGGCCACAATCAGCAGAAAGTTAATATAGCCGGTATAAAACAGGGAATAGATAAAGAACCAGAAACTTTCCAGCTGCTTGAAAACAGGATGCAGGCCAACGTCCAGGCGCTCCAGGCTGTGACTCACCTTGCCTTTTGGACTTACATTCACCCGGACCATATGATAGAAGCTGCTGTCATTGTTCATGACCAGCCCTCCTGCACCACCGGTAGTAATAAACCAGGTATTCCCAACGGCCTTTTCCGAGTACACGGACAGGTTGGAGGAAAAAACCCGGTCAATGTTGTGCTTATCCACGGCCCGAAGTAAGGCCTCCCGGAATTCCGGCGGGCCCAGGTAGTCCTCCGGTTGATCGAACGGGATATCATTTTCAGGCTTGAACAACGGGTGACCAATGAACAGGAACCGGGCACCGGAGGCATCCTGGTTCAACAAGTCGTTAAGCCAGCGAATCTGCCAACGCCATGGCGTTTTACCCGTGCTGTCCAGAAAAATCAGTCGGCTGTTACCAACTCTGATGCTATAAAAATGGGGCCCGAAATGGTCGTAAAAACGGTGACTTCCGAAATTCTCGTACTCATTGGCACCAAAGGTGAGAAGATAAGGGATGTTAAGGTGGCCCAGCGAGCCATGGAGTGCCTGATATTTATCTTCGCCACCACCGCTGACCGCATTCCCGGCTGAAACAAGAAAATCAATGCCAGAGGCATTCAGTTTGGGAATGATATAATCCTCAAAGACACCCACCGAATTATTGATATTACCCACCACCGCAAAGCTAAATGGCTTGTCATCCGTAATTTCACGATGAATTTTCTCAACCTGCTCTGTGTGCGCCCCCTGGAAATCTTCAACAAACAGATTCAGATAGGTTTTGTAGCCAACCAGCAAGAACACGGCCAGGAGACTGAGGTAGTACAGCCACTTGAGAGGATTTCGAAAATTCACCTGACTCTCCGGTGATTCATGACAAGCTCCTTTTGCAATACTATCAGCCCAATGATCATACCCAGATAAATGGTCAAAAATCGCCAGCTCACGATCACCAGAAGCAGGTGATTACCGGAAAGAACACTCTGGAAAAAACTGCCGAAAACCCCTTCGGAAATACCCGCAGCACCAGGCGTGGGAGAAAAATACATGATAAACGTCGTTACTACCAGAAGACCGAGCGACACCAGATAATCCACATTGTAATCAAGACTATACATCAGCAGTGCAGGGAAACTGAACAGACTGAGCAGGAAAACCGCAGTAAACAGAATCGACAAACCGATAAACAGAAGTCGACCACGAATATAGTCACTGAAACTTTGGGAGAATCGCAGCATTTCTCTGCGCGCTTTGAATTGCCAGCGGCGGTGCCGCGTCTCACTGATGATATGAACCCGGCGAGCCCCCCGCAAGAGCGCACTGAGTGGTCCGATAAGCCAGTGAGCACGTAACAGCAGAACGATGAAAAACCCCAGATAAAGGACAATAAAAAAGGCCAGTGCAGTCTCTACACCTCCCGCGATCATATTCCCTTCCAGCGGTTTGAGTGTTAGCAAAAAAAATGGGGTCAGGGAAAATATGAATAGTATGGCAAGCACGGTTCGAATGGTTGTCGCGGCAGTAGCCCTGCCAACCGGGACCCCATGATTGTGCAAATACCAGATCTGGGCAAATCCGCCGCCGGTAGCCATGGGCGTGATATTTGAAAAAAACAGGTTGATAAACACCAACCGAAATATAGCCCTGTAAGCGAGGTGATGACCCAGGGCCCTGAGAGTAAAGTGCAGCCGCAACCCGTCTGACACGAAATAAACCAGCAATAACCCAAATAGCGCAATGAGGGTCTCAGGGGCAACAAGCCGGGTATCAAAGGTCATGCTGCGCCCGGCAAACTGCTCATAAACGGCATACAAGCCGGCAGCGGTCAGTACAACAAAGAGCAGACTGAATACAATCAGCCTTTGCCGGGACGCCCGTCTCGAATATTCAATCTCGCCAGAGTCAACCATGGGCTACATATCGGTATTCGAAACGAACAGCATAGGTTTCCCTGCTTTATATATATGATAAGGGATCAGGCTAGTGCAGTAAGGGCTAAATAAAATTTACTCATACCCGATCACCTCCCTGTAGGGTGGAACAAGCGAAGCGGTTCCACCTGAACCCGGGCAAAGCCTGGATCCGTTGCGTTGCTCCTTAATCCAGGCGACTCAGTAAAATGGACTGGTATTCGGAAAGCTTATTGAGATTTCAAATATTAACGCACATAGTTCTCGTTTGTCATCGCCCCTTTCTTGCTATTTATCCTGACCCGGAATTTAGCTTATAGTTCGATTAGCCAGCAAATTTGAGAACCACATGCAAATTGGTATTTTAATTATCGGTGATGAACTGTTGTCCGGCCGGCGCCAGGACAAACATCTGGCCCACGTGATAGGCGTACTGGCACAGCGCCACCTTGACCTGTCCTGGGCCCGCTACGTGGGCGACGATGAAACCAACCTGGTTGACAGCTTCCACGATATCGCCACCCGTGGCGATTTGTGCTTCAGCTTCGGCGGCATCGGCGCCACCCCGGACGACATCACCCGCCAGTGCGTGGCCAGGGCATTGAACCTGCCCATCGTCCGCCACCCCGGCGCCGTAAAAGAAATCGAGACCCAGTTCAGCGAGCGCGCCTATCCCAACCGTATCCGGATGGCCGACCTGCCAGAGGGTGCCGGACTCATTCCCAATCCCCGCAACCGCATCCCCGGCTTTTCCGTGGGCCACATCCACTGCCTGCCCGGCTTCCCGGAACTGGCCTGGCCGATGATGGAGTGGGTGATGGAGAACCACTACCCCGATCTGCACGGCGCCGAGACGACGCAGTATGTAATGAAAATCCACGACGGCCAGGAAAGCGAGCTGATCGCACTGATGGAGCAAATCCAGCGCGACTACCCGTCGCTCAAGGTGTCCAGCCTGCCGAGATTCCTGGCGAACGGGAAAAGTGAGATCGAAATGGGGATCAAGGGTGAGAAAGCCGAGGCGCAAGCGGCTTGCGAGGCGATCAAAACTGAACTGCTGGGGCGTGATCTGGAAGTAACGATGTTGTGAATTAAAAACTGAATTGAAAGCAATGTTTCGCTGGTGACGGGTTAAGCTTCACCCCCTCTTTCACCTTTTTCTCTGTTTTACAACGGATTGTCCGACCCGAGCCAGAAACCGAGATTCTTGTCCAGGAACTCCGACCACGGCATGTAATGGGAACCGTCACAGGAGAAATTCAACCCCACCATGCCATTGAAGATGTTGAGCGAGCCCGCGCGCAGATAGATGTTTTCGTCCATGAAGCGCAGATCCCGAAACGTGCGAAACACCTCCTTCACACGCTCTGCCGGGATCACCGCCTCGTCAGAGTAGCTATGCTGCGACCAGGCCAGGCAGATCGCCGGATCGGTGAGATCCTCGATATCCAGGATACGGTAACGGAACGGGTCCTCGATCAACCACAGGGTGGCCCGGGAACTGGAGAAATGCAGCTTGGCATGGAACACTCCATGGACCTCCACCAGTTCCGTTACCAGCGGCAGGACTTCATCGATACGCCGATCCATCAGACTCTCGGAACGCTGTTGCAGAAACAGCCCGCCCCGAATCGCCGGATCGCCCTTGATCTGCATCCACTGCTCCGGCTCTTTATAGACCTGCCGCGTCAGGGGTAATTCACGCAGATCGAAATCCGCCCCCAGGTAACCCAGCAACCGGCCCTCACCGTCCAGGATACGTTGAATCGCCGTGAGCGACGGACGCCGGGCGTTGCGGCTGATATAGGCATCGGACAGCGAGAAAACCTCGCCATTGAGCGCCGCTGCCATATACGGCCGTTCGCTGCGATCCCGCCCGAAACTCTCCGGCAACAGCCCGTCGTAGCTCACATTGGACGTGATCTGGTGTGCCTTCTCATCCAGGATGTAAAGGTATTTGCAATAAGGCAACGCCTCATAGCCCCGAACGAGGCAGGCCTCCAGCTTCTCGCGATCCGGCCATACCGCCCGGCAGGCGTCCGCCAGATGATCCAGCCGCCCCGACAGACGGCTGCGCAGCAGCATACGCTGGCTGGCAACGGCAGTTTGTAATGCTTCACCCATAGCTGGACATACTAAAGATAAACCGTGCCGAAAGGCAATATTCTCTAATAGTGGAAATGGCCAATCTTTAACCCCGGGTTACCCAGGACCTAGTAACCGTACCCACCAAGGCCACCCATAAAGCCGGCAATAAGTGCAAACAATAAGGCAAGTATGATAATCGCCGGGATACGGTGTTTTTCAAGATAGTTGTCGCCTTTTTCGTTCTTAAGCCGCTTGCGGTTGCCGTTCCGGATTGAGGGCCGTTGGACCCACAGCGCACCAGTTCCGCGTCTTACCCGACCAGCGCTGCGGATTGCATGCTTTGGCTTGTTCATAAATCCGCTCGCGCTGTTTCAGTATCGGTTCGTCTTCCCCGCGATGACGCTGCGCCGGCGTTATAAACTTCAGCGCACTGTGGCAGTGCCGGTTGTTGTACCAGTCCACAAATTTCAACACCCAGGTTCGGGCTTCCTCCAGGGTGGCAAAGCCCTGCGACGGCCAGGCCGGACAATACTTCAGTGTCCGAAACAGCGACTCGGAAAACGCATTGTCGTTGCTCACCCGTGGCCGGCTGTAGGATGGCGATATACCCAGATCCGCCAGCTTGACCCGCAGTGTCTGCGATTTCATCGGACTGCCGTTGTCCGCATGCAATACCAAGGGTTGGCGAAAACACCGCTCGGCCAGCACGGCGCGCTCAACGAGGGGCGCACCGAGCTCGCCGGCCTCCCGTTCGTGGACTTCCCAGCCGACGATTTTGCGGCTGTAGATGTCGACGATGAGGTACAGGTACCAAAACAGTCCACGCACCCGGCTTGGCATCCAACTGATATCCCACGACCACACCTGGTTCGGCCCGTCGGCCACATGCGTGGTCGGCGCCTTCGTTTTCTTCGGCGCCCGGGCCCGGCCCCGGTGGTGCAGCTGGCCGGCCGTATTGAGCACACGATAGAAGCTCGACTCACAGGCGATATACTCGCCCCGATCCGCCAGCTTCGGCACGATCTGACTCGGCGGCAGCGAGGCGAACTCGGGGTCATTGCACACCGTCAAAATGCGTTCGCGCTCCTGCGCTGTCAGCTTGTTCGCCGGGTCGGGCCTGATCGCCTGCGGGCGTTGATCGGCCTTCACTTCCCCGTCTTTCGTCCACCGCTGTACCGTGCGCAAGCTCACGCCCACTTCCTGGCAGGCCCGCGCTTTGCGAGCGCCGGCGCACACTGCCTCATCGATATACCCAATCAGTTTGTGCCGCTCCGGGAGCGAGGTCAGCCTTCCTCGTCGTCCCCCCAGAGGGCGTTCAACTTTTTTCGCAGGGCCAACAAGGCGGCGGTCTCCGCCAGGGCCTTCTCCTTGCGGCGCAGTTCTTTCTCCAGGGCTTTGATACGCTGCTTGTCGCGCCGAGATTGCTCGCGCTCTTGCTGGCGCCGCTCGGCATCAGTGACGGCGCCGTTGACACACGCGGCCTTCCAGGCTTTGACTTGCTCCGGATACAGGCCTTTCTCCCGACAATACGCACTGAGCTGGGCTTCGCTCAGGCTGGCGGTTTCAACCACAACAGCGAACTTGGCCGCCGCCGACCAATCCTCACTCTGTTTACCACTTCCCGGCACAGGGGCTCCTTGTTCTTTGGCTTGTTGACGCCAATTGTACAAGGTTCCTTCACTGATGCCTTCCTCACCAGCGACCTCCGGAATGGACCGATTGTGGGGTGGCAGGAGCTTGTTCAGCACCGCCGCTTTACGTTCTTCAGAATAGCGTGGCATACATCCTCTAAACCGCCCCCTGTCTGTTAATTGACCAGTTCAGTAGAGGCGACAACTATCCTGACACAGGGGGGATAGACGCGATTGCCCATTTCACCATAAACACCACCATAGAGATGAAAGGCATCCGGATATCAGTAACAACGACGTTTTCCTTTTCCATATTTACTCCCCCCTTATTTTCGGGTTGATATGATCAGAAAAGCAGAGTCAGGTCATATCCTTTGGATTTAGATAGGCAAAAGGCAAGACCTGACCCCGAGTTTGTTAACAGGTAAAAACCGTTCGACTTTTTCGCTATATCAGCCTATTTGGACAAATCCGGACAACCAGTTATGGTCCCGTCTGCCCATCCGGTGAGCGTCGTGATCATGGTTTCAGGTGCGAAATAACCATAATAAAACTTGAGGTGTGATTTGTTAGCAGAAGTCGGTGTAACGTCCAATACCAGGGTGTACTTCCCACCTTCCGGTATTTTCGATGGCGTATAAGCACCTTCCATGTTCATCTGGACTGCAAGCTCGATTTTCTGTTGTGATATTTTCAGTGTCGGGTTGTAGTCCATCAGTGATGTATTGCAACTTTGTTGCCCGACACCAGTTTGAAAACAGGAAGTACGTTCGTAGGTAACATCGAGACACCGGGTTGTTCTTTTTTTTAAAGACTCACCTATCTGACTTAACGATCGGTTCACTTCGACTTCTTTCACATTCCCGTAGAGACTTCCGAGTGTCATCTCCCTGAACTCTTGCAAATTCATCGCCTGTTTTGTCGCACAACCAGACAAGAGACTAACAGCGACAAGTGAAATAACAAGAACAAGACCTTTCATAATCAACTCCTTTTAAATTAAACGCACGCAAACCTGAAGGTAAAAAGTGATAAAAAGGTGTCAGAGGGATTTAATTTTAACCAGCCAAAGTTATTGCTCATTTTTTAGGTGAGTAGACCGGTGGAATTTCACCGCCAGTCTCTCGCAGAACCGTACGTGATACTCTCGCATCATACGGCTCCCATTATCCGGTCGTTGTGCCCAAGTAATTGCCAATGGAAAAATAGCCGTGGCTGTCTTTTTGCCACTCGACTTAGCCACTTAAAACTCTGCCGCTTATGGCCCTTGAGTTTCTTGTACTTACGTCGAGCCCAGGTTGACAATCGTTGATCAAGGTAATCCATCAACGATCGCATCTCGGTTTTGTAAAAACAACCATAATAATTCCACCAGCCTCGTAGTATGGGGTTGTACTGTTGTGCCAGCTTCTCCAAGGTCGCAAACGTCTGTCGATGCAATCGCCACCCTTTGATGCTTTGTCGCATCCGTTTCAAGGCCTCTATACTGACCGCCGGCAAGAAGCTGGTGAACCGCTTGCCGCTGCGGCTTATCGCCACGCGCGGTTTGAAAGTAAAGCCCAAAAACGTGAATTGCACCTGTGGGTAGTCCTGCTTGCGGTTGCTGTCCTTGCAGTACACCACCTTGGATTTGTCCGGATGCATTGTCGGTAAGCAGTCTTGTAGTCGGTCACTGATTTCAACCAGTAACCGTTCCGCTTCTGCTTGATGGTGACAATGTACCACCGCGTCATCCGCGTATCTCGTAAACGGACAGCGCGGGTGCTTCCTTACCATCCATTTATCAAAGGCGTAATGCATGAACAGATTCATCAGCAAGGGGCTGATCACGCCGCCTTGAGGAGTCCCCTTATCCCGCGGGATAAGTTGACCATCCACCGTCTCAAACGGCGCGGTTAGCCAGCGCTCGATATAGAGCAACATCCACTGTTCCTTGACATGATACCTGACCGCGTTCATCAGTAACGTATGGTCAATATTGTCAAAGGCACCCTTGATGTCGAATTCCACCACCCAGTCATACTGCCAGCACCGCTGGCGAGTCACTGCCACCGCCGCCTTCGCGGACTTCCGGGGTCGGTAACCGTAGGAATCCGGGTGGAAGTGGGGCTCGATCAGGGGCTCCATCGATAACTTGACCACCATCTGGGCAATCCGATCGGAAACCGTCGGCACACCCAGACAACGTTTTCCGCCATCCTTCTTGGGGATCTCAACCTGCTTGACAGGCGGTGGGAAATAGCTGCCCGAGGACAGCCGATTCCACAGCTTGTAAAGATTCCCCTTGAGGTGCCGTTCAAACTCGGCGAGGGACTCACCGTCCACACCCGCCGCACCTCGATTGGCTTTGACGCGTTTGTAGGCCTCCCATACCACGTACTTGGATATTTCTAACGACTTTGTTGTGTTCATCGGCTCTTCCTCTTCACCGAGTTGACCGTTTTCCACAACAGGATAACGCCACCCCTTCGCTCCACAGCCATTACAGCCGCTTCAGCACTACTACGAGTGGCTCCGCCTCTGGACCTTTGCATCGGTATTCTTCCTCGCGGGGGCTGCCCGCTTGTCATTTCCCTTGGCATCAAAGACCAGGTTCCCACGTTCCGTATCGAAGCCTGCACCAGACTCATGCCGCCTTTACACCGGCTGCCGCCTGTACGGTAAGCAGGTCGCCTACAGGCTTTGTCCCGGGGAGAGGGATCGTCCCCGGTTTTGACAGCATATTTCAGGGACTGACGATGCGTCATCAGCGGTTCGTTTGCACTCATCTTTCTGGTACCCACCTGACGTCTTTAAACAACGCCTTTTCCTCGGTCGCTCACCACCACGCCTTTTGAACGCAGCAGCACCGGGCGGTTTGAAGCCGACCCCTGCAGGCAGACTCCGGGAGGCCAGACTCCCATCTTCGATACAGCTCCACAGATGTTAATCTATGTTCGTGGCACACATCCCTACGTCCCTTTTTCAATGCAAAAGGCAAGACTTGACCCCAGGAATTTTGCGCAATGTGCTAGCACGATTAGGAATTAATATTGGGAAATTCTGTAAACAAGTTTGGATTAAAACGTTACATCCCATCAGAAATACGCGCAAAAATCCGAAAGGATTCTGGGTTTGGGTGTGTAATATGCGGGTGTGTTCTAATAGATTATGAACATATTGATCCTGAATTTACTAATGCAAAGGAGCACAATCCAGACAATATGACTCTACTTTGTATCAATTGCCATGGGAGAGTATCAAGAAAAATTATATCAAAAGAGGAAGTTTGGAAGGCAAAGAAAGATCCAAAAGGTCTGCAGGATGGATTTGTTCATGATCTGCTCTTTGTGGACACTGAAGAAATGAATATAAGAATCGGAAGTTTAGAAACAAAAAATACAAATATAATATTGACGTTATATGGTAAGCCAATAATTTGGTTTGAACCTCCGTATATAGAAGGTGAGCCAAGTAAATTATGTTCAATTTTTCATAATGATACTGGTAAAGTGATATCGTATGTTAATCGAAATCAATTTATCGCATATACAGATAGCCAAGATATAAAAAGTGAGTCTACGGAGCTTGCTATAACTTCAGAAAGCATTAAATGTTTAGTGATGAATAGGGAAGGTGGAGAGATATTATATATTTCTAGAATGAATGGCAGATATTTGGATGCTGCTGTATCGATTGATAATAATGAAGCAGTCACATTGAAGATAGGTGAAAGATCTATAACCCTTTCTGACGTTGAGATGGAGGCTTGCGGATCTGCTATTTATATGGGAAATCCTCCTTCGATGGTAAAATATAAAAAGGTATTTTTAGCAGTTATGATGGCTTGTCGTAATAATACGATACATATAACAAATTTGAAAGAGAGAAAAGTAGGTGCCATATTTGGTGAGGAAATTTTTAACAATAATTATGAATTGGTTGGCTTTATCCGTGGGAGCAAGGTATTTAGCATTACAAATGAATATATTGGGAACCTTATAGATTCTAAAATTGCCTACAAAGATGATTGCTATGAAAATGGAGAACCAATTTATATATCGAGAGAAAATAGGGAATTTAAGAATAGAAATCCTCACATTGGATATGATATTAGCTTTAGACTCTTTGGTTCGCAATAAATAATCCGAATAATAGGGGACAGACTGAAAAAAGGCGAAAAAGGGGGACGGAGACTGACGGATCCCCACAAAATCAAGCATAACATTGCGCTCCAAACTGCCTGCGGAGCGCGCCTATTGCTCGCTTGAAGTCGGTCTCTCGAACGTCCAGCCCCTTTTTCTGTATCACGCGACACCCCAGGTAAAATAGTGACAAGACATTCCGTACTTTGATGGTATTAGCCTGATAGTATCGGTGCTCAAGAAAGGGGTCGCCCATAAGTCGTCGCCTGTCAAGTGGGCGAGCGAGAACGAAGTGAGCTCACCCTAAAAAAGTGGCTTCGGTTCGTCAGGCCGTGCGCCCGATTTTTGGTTGCTGTCTGCCCGTCAAAATTGACGTGCTTCAGTCACCCATCAGGATCAAGATGGTCCGCGCTGCCGGTGGCAGGTTGGCGGTCATCCCTGGCAGCGTCGCTGCCCCACAAAATAATCGGTACCCCGGTGCCGCTAGAGGGAGTCAGTGTCCGGGACTTCTCGTCAGTCGCCTTTGAGCTGACACCGCGGGCACGCCAACTAAACCGAAGAAAATGATTTCGGTGCGCGATATTCAGTGGACCGGGCTGGCTGCCATACCCCTTTCGATCTGCGCACCGAAAAACCGATTAACCAAACGCACGGTTCACCTCGAATTTTGTACCGTTCTTTAACATGTGATAACAGGCCCGACTGAGCTTGTTGGCAATCGTTTTTTTGGCCACCATCTTTGGGACCTTTTTGCACTTGCGCTGGTAGTAGTGCTTGATGGTCGGGTTCCAGATGGCGGCATAGTGAGCCGCCTCCAGGTACGCCATGGCCAGATAGCGGTTGCCGTTTTTGGTGTTGCCTTTGCCCTTGGACTTGCCGTTACTGATCTTGTCCGACGGCACACAGCGGGCATAGGAGGCATAGTGGCCGACCTGGGCAAAGCGCTCGATCGGCCCGGTCTCCAGCAGGATCGTGGGCCCCAGGATCTTGCCGATCCCGTGAATATTTGGGGTCAGAGTAAAAATAGAATCGTCTGGTTTTGAGTTTTTACTATGACCCTAAATATTCTCTGATGGGTCAGGGCACCATGCGCGCCTCCTCCGGGCTGTTCCTTCTTCCGCTGCGATGCTCGGCGGCGTCTAACGGGAATGAAGCACACTAGATGGGTTAGGGGAAACCCTGATATTCAAACAGAAATCAGGGGTGGGTGAGTCGAAATACCAGAAAATGCTTGCTAGTATTGAGGTTAATTATGAAATATCTGGACGTACGTTCGTATTTTCAGCTTTATCCGGATTTAGGCGAACGGCCGCCTAATACCGTAAATTACGAACGGCCGTCTATTTAACTGTTATGCAGGCCAATAAAAGATGATCGCACTTTTTAGAAATTTAATTATATTTTCATATGTAGTATATGCGGTGTTTTTCTTTATGCCGTATTTTGAAATGTATTTGTATGAAAAAGAAGTGTTAGATGCTCTCTCTTGGTCAGGGTATGGCGCCATTGTCTCATCAAACCAAATAGTTAGTTATATATTCTTTCTTGGGTACACGATTTCTTTACTTGGGCTGTTCTACTTTAAGTCGTGGGCGAGAACCTTATTTATTATATTAACAACGCTTTCAGTAATTTTAACTGCTCTTTCTGGGGTAAGTGTATTGCCTGGCGTCGAAGGTGCACTCTTGAATATGACTATTCTAGCTGATGGCGCAACAATCGCTATAATGTATTTTACATCAATTAGTGCAAAATTTAGTCGTTAATGCATAACAAATCGTTTAACTATGCAGGGCTTCCAGCCCTACGTAGACTCTCAAAAGGCTATCGCCTTTTGAGAGCCCGTTAACTCAGGCGTTAAGCATCATAAACCAAATTGAGGTGACTCATGGGAAATAGTACTAAGGAATTAGAGGCTGGAGCCTACGTCAAATCAATGTACCTACTTGGTCTTGCGATAATAATTTTGTCGTTTCTAGGAAAAGTACCCTACGCACTAAAGCTATTATCCCAGATGGGGGGAAACCCAAATATTATTAACCCTGTGTTGGCAATTGTCTTGATTGCTGTTGCATTGATAGTTTTGATATTTCTTGGGGGTAGGTTTCTTAATATTGCACGAGGAAAAATTAAACTGGACGCTTTTATTTATGGCAAAAGCACTGTGTATTTAAGAGTATTTGGTATGGTTTTATTAAGCTTAGGTGTTGTGGTCACAGTACTTGTTTTCGGTAGCATGTTTATAGTTCGCGGCGGTGGGCAGATGCTTATAGCAAGGTCATTTTCTTTTGCCATTCCCCTGGGGCTTGTTCTGTTTGAGCTGTCGAGGTTAAGTGGTTTTGAAAACAAATATATAAATAATGATGCTTAACAAGACGCTCGTGTGAGACGCTTCGCCGCGATGCGGCTCGCGCCCCACAGCTTGGCGTTATATGGCAATAGGGGATAGGAAGTGACATACACATGCGCATCCTGCGGCGAAGTGCACGATGACTTGCCTGATCTGTCTTTTGATCGGCCGAGTTACGCGGCAGCTGTGCCTGAAAAAAAGGGACGGAGGGATGTGTGCCACGAACATAGATTAACATCTGTGGAGCTGTATCGAAGATGGGAGTCTGGCCTCCCGGAGTCTGCCTGCAGGGGTCGGCTTCAAACCGCCCGGTGCTGCTGCGTTCAAAAGGCGTGGTGGTGAGCGACCGAGGAAAAGGCGTTGTTTAAAGACGTCAGGTGGGTACCAGAAAGATGAGTGCAAACGAACCGCTGATGACGCATCGTCAGTCCCTGAAATATGCTGTCAAAACCGGGGACGATCCCTCTCCCCGGACAAAGCCTGTAGGCGACCTGCTTACCGTACAGGCGGCAGCCGGTGTAAAGGCGGCATGAGTCTGGTGCAGGCTTCGATACGGAACGTGGGAACCTGGTCTTTGATGCCAAGGGAAATGACAAGCGGGCAGCCCCCGCGAGGAAGAATACCGATGCAAAGGTCCAGAGGCGGAGCCACTCGTAGTAGTGCTGAAGCGGCTGTAATGGCTGTGGAGCGAAGGGGTGGCGTTATCCTGTTGTGGAAAACGGTCAACTCGGTGAAGAGGAAGAGCCGATGAACACAACAAAGTCGTTAGAAATATCCAAGTACGTGGTATGGGAGGCCTACAAACGCGTCAAAGCCAATCGAGGTGCGGCGGGTGTGGACGGTGAGTCCCTCGCCGAGTTTGAACGGCACCTCAAGGGGAATCTTTACAAGCTGTGGAATCGGCTGTCCTCGGGCAGCTATTTCCCACCGCCTGTCAAGCAGGTTGAGATCCCCAAGAAGGATGGCGGAAAACGTTGTCTGGGTGTGCCGACGGTTTCCGATCGGATTGCCCAGATGGTGGTCAAGTTATCGATGGAGCCCCTGATCGAGCCCCACTTCCACCCGGATTCCTACGGTTACCGACCCCGGAAGTCCGCGAAGGCGGCGGTGGCAGTGACTCGCCAGCGGTGCTGGCAGTATGACTGGGTGGTGGAATTCGACATCAAGGGTGCCTTTGACAATATTGACCATACGTTACTGATGAACGCGGTCAGGTATCATGTCAAGGAACAGTGGATGTTGCTCTATATCGAGCGCTGGCTAACCGCGCCGTTTGAGACGGTGGATGGTCAACTTATCCCGCGGGATAAGGGGACTCCTCAAGGCGGCGTGATCAGCCCCTTGCTGATGAATCTGTTCATGCATTACGCCTTTGATAAATGGATGGTAAGGAAGCACCCGCGCTGTCCGTTTACGAGATACGCGGATGACGCGGTGGTACATTGTCACCATCAAGCAGAAGCGGAACGGTTACTGGTTGAAATCAGTGACCGACTACAAGACTGCTTACTGACAATGCATCCGGACAAATCCAAGGTGGTGTACTGCAAGGACAGCAACCGCAAGCAGGACTACCCACAGGTGCAATTCACGTTTTTGGGCTTTACTTTCAAACCGCGCGTGGCGATAAGCCGCAGCGGCAAGCGGTTCACCAGCTTCTTGCCGGCGGTCAGTATAGAGGCCTTGAAACGGATGCGACAAAGCATCAAAGGGTGGCGATTGCATCGACAGACGTTTGCGACCTTGGAGAAGCTGGCACAACAGTACAACCCCATACTACGAGGCTGGTGGAATTATTATGGTTGTTTTTACAAAACCGAGATGCGATCGTTGATGGATTACCTTGATCAACGATTGTCAACCTGGGCTCGACGTAAGTACAAGAAACTCAAGGGCCATAAGCGGCAGAGTTTTAAGTGGCTAAGTCGAGTGGCAAAAAGACAGCCACGGCTATTTTTCCATTGGCAATTACTTGGGCACAACGACCGGATAATGGGAGCCGTATGATGCGAGAGTATCACGTACGGTTCTGCGAGAGACTGGCGGTGAAATTCCACCGGTCTACTCACCTATTTATTAACCAGCTTTCTTGATTTTACTGTATCGGTCAAAATTTAATCTCTATGAGGTTCCCCCAATAAAACGGACAGTTTAATTAAGAGGCGAACCTCGCCTCATAGTCTACCGGACTGACGTAACCCAGGTAAGAGTGACGCCGCCGTTTGTTATAGAAGATTTCCATGTACTCGAACAAGCTGCGTTTGGCCTCGTCTTTGGTTCGGTAGTCTTCATGGTCAACCAGTTCCGTTTTCAAGGTTCCGAAGAAGCTCTCAGCCACGGCATTGTCCAGGCACTCGCCTTTTCGACTCATGCTGCACAGCAGGTTATTGTCCTTCAGCATCTTCTGGTAATCGCCCGAGGCATAAGTGCTGCCCTGATCGGAGTGAACGATGACAGAGTCGACTTTACCTCGACGCCACACGGCCATGGTCAGCGCATCCTGCACCAGTTTCGCGTTGTTCTTGTTACCCATGGCCCAGCCCAGTATCTGGCGGGAATAGAGTTCAAGGACAACCGCCAAGTACAACCAGCCCTGACGGGTCGGGATGAACGTGGTATCCGAGACCCAGGCTTTGTCAGGCTCGACCACGTTAAACTGGCGTTGCAGCCGATCCGGGGCAGGCTTCAGGGTGTTTTTTGAATCGGTGGTGATCACAAATTTTCTCGCCATCCGGGACTGAATGTCATTATCACGCATCAGGCGGGCCACGCGGTTCTCACCGACTTGCTCGCCCGATTCGAGCAGGTCGCGATGAATACGGGGTGAACCGTAGATGCCGCGACTGGCCCGGTGAAACACCGTGATCTTACTCAGCAGTGCCCGATTCTGTTTGGCCCGGGTACTCTCCGGACGATCCCGCCAGTCGTAGTAACCGCTGGCAGAGACGTCCAATATCTGGCACAGCCGGCTCACCGTATAACGAGCCGCTTGCTCTCGTATGAACGCGTACTTCACGAATGGTCCTTCGCAAAGTACGCCGTGGCCTTTTTTAAAATCTCGACCTCCTCCTTCAGACGCTCGTTCTCCTGGCGCAAGGTGGTCACCTCGGACTGGTTCTCTTTCTTTGGCCGACCCCGTTGGCCGGAAAAGGCCTGCTCACCTTTGGCCTGCAGCTGTTCTTTCCATTTGTAGAGCTGATTTCGGCGGACTCCCAGTTCCAGGGCAATCTCAGCAGCGGAACGATCGGACTCTTCCATTAGCTTCACCGCTTCGGCCTTAAATTCCTTGGTGTATGTCTTGTAGGGCTTGCGTTTTCTTGTCATCTTTTGGACACTCCTTAATCAGTATTGTCTCTGATTTAATGTGTCCGTGAAACCGGGGGAGGTTCACTACGTCCCCTTTACCCCAAATATCTTTAAGTATTTATCAGTGAGCTTTAACTACCACGATACCCATATGGGTATTTTAGAGCAACCTTCCTACTCTCAACCTTCCTTTCTTCTCTAGTTGGATCATGGAAATACCAAATATTAAATTTCCTTTCGCTAGGCAAAGTATCGTATTCCAAGGAATCCCAGCCCAAATGATGCGCAATACAGTCTCTAATAAATTTTTTAGTTATATTTTTGCTGTTCCTATGCCAGGTTTCCATCACAGCTCCGAGCATCAAATCGCACAACTGTATCGCAGGCGTATCCTTTGAGTCACGAGTAACAACTGCTTTAACTGGTGAGCGTGCACGGAACCTATTGTTAAGGACATTATTAGATATTACTTCGACCGCCTCATCGGCTTTATCATATCGAGAAGCAATAGGGTCAACGTAAACTCTAAATTCGTGTATCCGATCAGGAAACCTTTGTAGCGCCTTGCGTATTTTAGTTGTCAAAAGCATAGTAAAATGCTTTCGTCGAGCAAGATCCCAATCACCCTTATGGAACTCATCTTTCCGTACTATTTCTTTTCTAATGACTAGGCAATGGAATGCTAGCCATTGTCGTTGAAAGAAATAAGAGATAAGTTCCTCATAAAACGGACGATATCCTGCCCTGGTTGCACGCGACCACTTACATTCTTCTTCAAAACCGTGGTTAGCTAAGATTGCCCTAAAATCTGCTATAAAGTCACCACGTCGCTGCCATTTTAGCCAAAGGCTCCCGAACCCATAATGAGGAGCACCATGGGTACCTGATTCATCACAGGCAATTAACCAACTTCTTGTTCCGATCTTCTCCGTATTGCCCCCTTATGAATCCCAAAAGCTATTCAGACTGATTCAGCAACTTCCCTCACCTAGACAGACTCTACCTACCACGGTAAAAAGTCAGAAATTACCCCTAATCCTAGCAGGGGAGAAGAGCTTTTTCGAGGTTGGCAGGGCATCGTTTATTTCGAAGCATCAGGGTTTTCCCTACGCCATCTAGTCTGTTTTTGATCCCGTCAGACGCCGCCGAGCATCGCAGCGCAAGGAGGAACAGCCCGAAGGGTGCGCGCATGGACGCGCGCACTCGCCAGTCGGCACAGGGACGTGCCGTCTGGCGAGCCCGACTGGAGCGAGAAGCGCAGGGAATCGGTTTAGCCATTGGAAATGGCTGAACCGGCGGTGTCTTTCGGGCGCGTTTTCTTTGGTTCGTTTCGTTGTCGCGTTACAACGAAATGAACCCGAGGCGCGCTGGCGGGTCAGCGCTTTCAAGATCAAGGCCGCCCGGAGGGCGGTCATTTAGGAAGTAGATTTTGATCACCCCTCCCTAACCCTCCCCTTGAAGGGGAGGGAATAAAGCCAGAACCGCGAGAGCTTGCTTTCAAAATTCAGCTCGCCCGGAGGACGAACATTCAGATAGAAGCTGGATACCTGATCACCCCACCCTAACCGTTATTCCGGGCATCCTGCCCTCCACCCTTCGGGCCAGCCTTGGCTGTTCAAATCTGTTCCCGACAGATTTGTCCCTTGAAGGGGAGGGAATAAAATCTGAGTCGCGAGAGCTCGCTTTCAAGATACAGCTCGCCCGCAGGGCGCTCCTTCTATATCCCCAACCACCCCTCAAACGCCTCCCTGAACATCGGCCGCCCGATATAAAACCCCTGCCCGATGGTCACACCAAGCTCCCGACACTGATTGAGCTGATATTCATCCTCGATCCCCTCGGCCACCGAGACCAGCCCGAGCTGGTCCGCCAGGGTCGCCGCGGCACTGACGATCGCCCGGCCCCAGGGCTTCTCCAGATTCTGTACGAAATACATATCGATCTTGATAATGTCGATTGGCAGATCCGCCAGATAGGCCAGTGAGGAATGGCCGGTGCCGAAGTCATCGACGGCGATCTGGCTGCCGCGCTCCCGAATCTCGGAAAGCGTATTTACCGCCCGCTTGGGCTGATCCATGATGCCGGTTTCGGTCACCTCGAAATGAATCTGTTCCATCGGCATATTGGCGTAGCGAAACTGGTCCAGTAACCGTTCCAGCATGTCCGATCGGCGGAACAACGCGGAACTCAGGTTGATGGCCATACTGCCCTCAAAGCCCTGTTTCTGCCATCGATTCAGATCCCTTAATCCGATCCCCAGGATGTCCTCGGTCAGCGGCATCATTAACGGCGACTGTTCCACAAAGGGAAGAAACTGGCCGGGCGGAATGGCGCCCTTTGAAGGATGTTCCCAGCGGCACAGCGCCTCGACGCCGACACAGGCGCCGGTTTGCAGGCTAACCTGTGGCTGATAGGCAAGCCGGATACCGCTCTCATCTTCCAGTGCCTGCTCGAGATCCAGCATCAGCCGAAAGCGATAGCGCTCCTCCTCGTCTATCGCCCGGTCGTAGGTAGCATAGCGACTTTCCAGAGTAGTCGCCTGGTGACAGGCAAACACCCCCGTGCGCACCAGCTCAGCCAGCGAATCGGCGTGGTTGGGATAGTGACTGATGCCGACAAAAGCATCCAGATGGTAAGAAATGCCCGCGACATTAAAGGGCTCGCGCAGGATGTCAGCCAGCGCCTCGGCCTGATGCGTGGCATGCATGAAGCTGCCGTTTTGCAAAAGCACGGCAAACCGTCCCTGATTGATGTGATACGGTGTCGTTTCCTCCTCGGCGGCGTCCTGAATACGCCGTCCGACCTCCCGGATCGCCATGTCGCGTTCCACCGGTCCGAAGGTCCGCAGAATAAAATCCACGCCCTCGATATCGATCACCAGCAGCACCAGGGATAGCTCGCCGGCATCCGCTTTCTCCAGGAGCGGTTTCACGTCATAGTAGAAACTGTCCCGGTTCGGCAGCAGCGTCCGGGAATCCTTGACGCCGGCGTTCAGGCCAAGTTCACTGTCGGTCGGTCTGTTTGGCATAGTTCACACTCCATGTAAGCCTTGTTGCCGTTGATATTTTATTATTCGGCAAACGCCATCATTCCTTTAACAGGACCAGTGAAGACACAGGGATGGCCCGTCGCTCCCTCCCCAGAATATTAGCAATATGGGTGGTTGTTTTCGATGCAATCCGGGGTTGGATTCCGGGTCGCGCCTCCAGCTTGCCCGGAATGACGGGAGTGCCGAAGAGCAATCCTTTATTAAAGACTGGATTATCTCGCCACACTCCCATGGCTCGCCCTGCGGGCGCATTAAAGTGCGACCAAATTTGTTCCCGACAAATTTGTCCGACTCAAGACCGGCATAACGGAAATGCCGCAGAATGGACACCCAAACAGGACTTCTTACTATCTAAAACATAAACGTCAGACTGGCGCTGATCGCTTCCTCATCAACAAATCGTCCCTGAACATCAATCGCCAGGCGATCCGACGGCAACATGGTGATACCCGCAAAACCACCCATAATCTTATCCGATTCGGTTGAACCGAAATCATAGGTGCTTCCCCCGGCTGTGGCAGTAGCAGAATAATCGTTTCCCACAAACTTTACGCCGGCGTAGGGGGTCATAAAACCCAGGTTGTAACTCATTCCCAGTGCGGCGTGCCATTCCTCATATTGCGCCTCAGCGTCAACATCGACCTGATCATGTGTATAGGCCGTACCGTTCACCGTTACACTGTCATACCCCATTTCCTGAATGGTCCGATAGCGAAGATCGGCGTTAATTGCCAGTCCGCCTTTATCTTGATACACCACAAAAGCGAGACCCGCACCCCAGACAATTTCATCCTCAAGCTCAAACGTCACATCACCGTTCGACAAACTCGCACGATACTCCATATCCTGTGCGGCACCGAAATCAAGATACAAATCCACCCGATCGGCGACAGAATAGATCAGGCGAAACGTGTTGATATTGCCTTCTACTTCACCCTCATAGTCTTTCAACTCAATCTCGTCAATAAAATCACGGGTAAACCCGAGACCAACCTGGGCCTTGAACCGACCATCCTTGCCTTCATGCAGGGTACCTTGTATCCCTGTAGCGCCGGACGGCAAGGTTACCGGTGCCGCATGAACAACCGTTATGGAGACTGCAAGCAATGAAACAGCAGAGATTGAAGTGAAAAGTTTTTGCATGACTGATGACTTTTATTATTTATTTCTACCAAGAATAAAGATCCTTCCGACCGGGGTCAACGTAGCCTTTCATGTCGGGGTTTTCCCTGATGTCTTCCAGTCGGTTTTAATCCCGTCAGACGCCGCCGAGCATCGCAGCGGAAGGAGGAACAGCCCGAAGGGTGCGCGCATGGACGCGCGCACTCGCCAGTCGGAACAGGGATGACGTCCAGGGAAGGACTAATACCCAAAACACTCGCTTTGCTCATGGGGCAGGCTCTGTCGCGGGAGGCAGGATGCCGGGAGCGACTCGAATTTGGACAGCCGGAGGCTGCACGAAGTGCGAAGGCCATGGACGGCCTTCGTCAGATGAACCCGAGGCGCGCTGGCGGGTCAGCGCTTTCAAGATCAAGGGCGCCCGGAGGGCGATCATTTTGAAGAGAAGTGGGTTTGGATCACCCCTCCCTAACCGTTATTCCGGGCATCCTGCCCTCCACCCTTCGGGCCAGCCTTGGCTGTTCAAATCTGTTCCCGACAGATTTGTCCCTTGAAGGGGAGGGAATAAAACCTGAGT
>NZ_JAXHMV010000005.1 GCF_034521165.1 Thiohalophilus sp. | reverse complement strand
CGGCAACGCTGGCGGTGATGAGTCCGCCAACCCCGCCGCCGAGAATAACTATATCCTGTTGTGACATTGGTTGATGACTCCCTCAGCAGCGTGTTTGCCAGGCGCGAATCAATGCACTTGCGGCCTGTTCGATCTCATTATGGGTGGTCGGCGCGCCGACGGAAAGACGCACGGCACCTTGCGCGCGATCACGCGTTAAACCCATCGCCCCCAGCACGCCACTGACCGCGTCGCTGTCGGCATGGCAGGCGGAGCCGGTCGAGGCCGCCACCTGCTCCGACGCTTGCGCCAACAGCGCTTTTGCGTCCACGCCGGGGAACGAGACATTCAATGTATTGGGTAACCGGTGTTCGGGATGACCATTGAGTTGCAGATCCGGGATGGCGTCTCGCAATTGCTGGTGCAGGCGATCCCGTTTGTCACGCAGTTCGTTGGACAGTGTGGTCAGCTGTTGGCGCGCGTGTTGCGCGGCCACACCCAGCCCGGCGATATAGGGCACGTTCTCGGTGCCGGTACGCTGTCCCCGCTCCTGGGCGGCGCCGAACAGGAGCGGATTCGGGTGGATCCCTTCTTTTATATAGAGTGCACCGATGCCCTTGGGGGCATAGAACTTGTGCCCGGCCAGGGTCAACAGATCGGCACCCAGCGCGTTCACGTCGACCGGGATCTTGCCCGTCGACTGGGCGGCGTCCACGTGCAGCGGCACGCCGTGCTCATGCGTGATCGCGGCAAGTGCCTCGATGGGCTGGATCGTGCCGACTTCATTGTTGGCGTGCATGATGGAGACCAGTACCGTGTCATCGCGCATGGCCCGGGCGAGATCGCCCGGATCGACCCGACCGAATTCATCGACCGGCAGGAGTGTCAGTTCCCAGCCCTGTTGTTGCAAGTGGTAAAGCGGTTGCAAAACTGACGGATGTTCAATGACACTGCTGATCAAATGACGGCCCTGTGCCTGGCGCGCACAGGCCATGCCCAGGATTGCCAGATTGTTGGCTTCGGAGGCGCTGGCCGTGAAAACAATCCTGTTATGCCGGGTTCCCATCAGATCGGCGACCTGTTGTCGTGCCTGCTCGATCACGGCCCGGGCCTGCTCGCCATAATAATGTGCTGACGAAGGATTGCCGAAGGTTTCGCGAAGGGTTTGGGTAATGATCTGCTGAACGTCGGGATCAACCGGCGTGGTCGCGTTGTAATCCAGATAAACAGGCGTCATGCCCTTACTCTACAGGGTAATCATGTTTATTCCAGTCGATCATCCCGCCCTGGATGACGTGAACATCAGCGAAACCGCGTTGAGCCAGCAGTTGTACGGCTTTGGCGGAACGCTTGTCGGTGCGGCAGATGGTGACGATCGGTGACTCCAGATAATCGTTTAATTCATCCAGGCGTTGTGACAGTTGTTCAACGGGAATATTCAACGCGCCGTGGATGTGTCCCAGTTCCCCGGTAAATTCCTCTTCACTGCGAACATCCAGTACCAGCAGCGTATCATTTTGATCGAGCCGTTGCTTGAGTTGTTCGACGCTTTGCGATGGCCCCCGGCGCAGGCGGCCGATCCAGCGCGGTAAAAACGCCACCAGTACCAGCAACCCGATCGCCAGCAGGATCTTCTGAATCAGCCCTTCCCCGCCGGCGATCGCCTCGCGCCCGGCATAACCCAGGTAGGTGTAGGCCAGCGCGCCGGGGAACATGCAGATAAACGAAGCAATGATGTAATGGGCCAGGTTGATGCGTGTGAGACCCAGCGCGTAATTGAGCAGGTTGAACGGAAACAGCGGCACCAGGCGCACGAAGGCGACAAACCGCCAGCCTTCCTTCTCGACCCCCTGCTTGAGCTGTTTCAGGCGCCCGCCGGTTTTGCGCTCGACCCAGTCGGCGGCCAGGTAGCGGGCGATCAAAAAGGCCAGCGTCGCGCCCAGCGTGGCGCCAATGAGGTTGAACAGCGTCCCCCAGACCGGGCCGAACAGCGCGCCGCCCGCCAGGGTCAGCACCGAGCCGGGCAAAAACAGCACGGCGGCGGCCGCGTAGATCAGGATAAACAGGATCGGCCCGGCCGCGCCGGCACCCTGCAGCCACGCCTCCAGCGCCGCGGCATCGAACTGATCCCGGTAGCTGATGGCAATGCCGATCGCGATAACGAGGATGGCAAACAGGCTCAGACGAATCAGTTTAGTTTTCATTGCCATCACCCCACTGCCGACGATTGATCGCATAGTCGCTGATCTTGCCCTTGAACGGCAGGATCAACATCCCGTTGAGCCAGCTCACCTGTTGCGGCTCGCGATATTTGCGAATACCGATGGTCATGCCGTCGTGACCGCCGCGGGGTTGATCCCGGTAAGTGCCGAACAGCCGATCCCACCACGGCAGGTTGAAACCGAAGTTGCTGTTGGCCTCGTCATCTTCCACCGAATGATGAACCCGGTGCATGTCGGGGGTGACCACGAACCAGCGCAGCACCCGATCCAGTTTCAGCGGCAGACGGATATTGCCGTGGTTAAACATGGCGGTGGCGTTGAGCAACACCTCGAAGATGATCACCGCGATGACCGGCGGCCCCAGTACGATGATGGCGGCGAACTTGATCAGCATGGAGAGAATGATCTCCAGCGGGTGAAAGCGCGCGCCGGTGGTCACATCAAAGTCGAGATCGGCGTGGTGCATGCGGTGCAGACGCCAGAACAGTGGGATGGCATGGACCATGACATGCTGCAGCCAGACCACGAAATCGAGCACGATCACCGAGACCACCACGGCCAGCCAGTACGGCACCTCGACATAGTTGAAAATCCCCCAGCCCTGCTCGCCGGCAAAAAACGCCATGCCGACCGCGGCAGCCGGGAACAACAGACGCAGGACGATCGTATTGAGGGCGACAATCCCCAGGTTACTGCCCCAGCGTACCCCCTTGGACACAGTCAACGCCCGGCGTGGGGCCAGCAGCTCCCACAACCCGATCAGGGCGAGGATGCCGAAAAAGAAACCCAGCCGGATAAGGGGTTCATTGCCCAGAATGAGTTCGTCGATATTCATGACCGCGATTCTCCATTGCCGTTAACGGCGTTTGATTCTTCTGGTTATTGTCTGTCACCAATGGCATGCTATACTGACAAATACAACTTATCAAGTGATTACTTGAATAAAAGACTATTCAGGGTGGTGATGCATGTCAAGCGGCAATTTCAAGCACGATCTCTTCGCCCAGTTCGCCCGGGTCGGCAAGGCCCTGGGGAACGGTAACCGCCTGGAAATCCTGGAATATCTGGCCCAGGGCGAGCGCAGCGTCGAGGCCCTGGCCAACGTCGCCGGGCTGACCGTGGCCAACACCTCCCAGCATCTGCAGCACCTGCGCCAGGCCGGGCTGGTGACCACCCGCAAGGAAGGCCTCAAGGTCTATTATCGGCTGAGCAGCAACGATGTGCTGGATTTGATCGATGCCCTGCGGCGGGTGGCGGAACACCATGTGGCCGAAGTGGAACAGTTGATCAACAGTTACCTGACCGTGAAAGACGATCTGGAGCCGATTCCCCGCGACGAGCTGCTGGCCCGGGCCCGCGACGGCCACGTCACGGTCATCGACGTGCGCCCGCCCGAGGAATACGCCGCCGGCCACCTGCCCGGCGCGGTCAACATTCCCCTGAGTGAGCTGGAACAGCGACTGGCCGAACTGGGTGAGAACCGGGATCAGGAGATCGTCGCCTACTGCCGCGGACCGCATTGCGTGCTGGCCTTCGATGCCGTTGCCCGCCTGCGCGAGAAAGGCCTTAAAGCGCGACGTCTTGAAGACGGCTATCCTGAATGGAAAACCGCCGGTCTGCCGGTGGAAGAACAAACCCAGCCGGAATAGACCCGGGAGAGATTCATGTGGTCAATGCAACAACTTGCGCCAGTATGCCTGATTGCTTTTTATTGTATGGTGGCACCACTGCAGGCCGAACTGAGCCGCGGCGAGGACCCCGACACCGGCCTGCGCCACTGGCACTGGCAGGAGGCGGGCATCTCCTTCAAACTGACCCAGCGTCTGCCGGATCAGACCCGCGCGTTTTTTGCCGCACGCGGCTTTGACAAGAAGACCCGTGAGCGCATTGCGCTGTCCTGTGTATTTCAAAGCGAGTTTCGCAACACCGCCGATAATGATCGTCCGCCGGTCGAATATGATCTGAGCGAATGGCGAGTCCATACCAACGAGGAAACCGGATCGTTAATGGTGCGCGAAACCTGGAAAGAAATCTGGCAACAATACGATCTCCCCGAACCGGCAAAAATTGCCTTTGAATGGGCTCTGCTGCCGACCTATCAGGTTTATGCGGCGCAGGATTATAACTGGGGTATGACCGCCTACGGTCTGCCGCCCGGCACGGAATTCGATCTGGAATTCAGCTGGTCACGTGGCGACAAACAGTATACCCGACGCATCGAAGACATCGAATGCGCGCCCGACATCCATCCTGAACCGGAGTGATTGAGTGTTATGTTGTTAATCCGACCGCTTACCGCGCTGTTTGCACTGAGCCTGTTGTTCACCACGGCCGTTCAGGCCGCTGAAAAACCGAGCCTGATGAAAAACCCGATCCCCGCTCCCGGGTTCACGCTCGAGGACATGGACGGTAATACGCATCGGATGGAAGATTATGCCGGTCGCGTGATGGTGGTGAATTTCTGGGCCACCTGGTGTCCGCCCTGTCGTGAAGAGATGCCCTCCATGAACCGGGCCTGGAAAACACTCAAGCAACATGATATCGCCATGCTGGGGATCAACGTGGGCGAAGATGAAGATACCATCTTCACCTTTACCGGCGATTATCCGGTCAATTTTCCGATCCTGCTGGATCGGGATTCCAGCGTGATTCAGGCATGGCCGGTACGCGGCCTGCCCACCACTTTCGTCGTGGACAAGCAGGGCCAGATTGTTTATCGCGTCATCGGCGGTCGGGAATGGGATGCGCCTGAACTGGTCGATATGCTGATCGAGCTACAAAATCGGTAACCACATGACAATTGTGCAGCCTGTTATTTTTCTCTAAGGCATCAAATCTGTAACACATCAAGGAAGTGGTGGTGACAAAACAAAATACAGATACGCAGCACCAGAACACCGAAACCAACCATCCTGACTGGCACGCCCTGGCCAGTGAGGCCGTCTTTGAACGCCTTGCCAGTACCGAGCAGGGCCTGGACGAGGCCGAAGCACAACAACGACGTGAGCAGTATGGGCTGAATCAGCTGCGGATCCAGCAGGTCGAACCGGCCTGGCGGCGATTGCTCCGTCAGTTCAATAATGTCCTGATCTACGTGCTGCTCGGTGCCGGTATCATTACCCTGCTGCTGGGGCACTGGATCGATAGCGGCGTCATCTTTGGCGTGGTCGTCATCAACGCCCTGATCGGCTTTGTTCAGGAAGGCAAGGCGCAAAAGGCACTGGCCGCCATCCAGCAGTTATTGACCCGCCAGGCCCGGGTCCGCCGTGAAGGACAGATTAAAACAGTCGATGCGACACAGCTGGTACCCGGTGATGTGGTCCTGTTGCAGTCGGGAGACAAGGTACCGGCCGATCTGCGGCTGTTCAAATCGCGCCAACTGCGAATCGACGAGTCACTGCTAACCGGTGAATCGATGGCGTCGGAGAAAAGCCGCGAACCTGACGATCCAAAAAGTTTGCTGGCCGATCGCGCTTCCATGGCCTATTCCGGCACCCTGGTCACCTACGGCCAGGGCCTGGGTGTGGTGGTGGCGATCGGTAACGAGACCGAGGTGGGCCGGATCAGCGATATGCTGCAATCAGTGGAAACACTGACCACGCCATTGCTGCAAAAAATTGCCGAGTTCTCCCGCTGGCTGACCGGGAGCATTCTGGTCATCGCCTCGGCCACCTTTGCCTTTGGTGTGTTAATCAAGGATTACACTGCTGGCGAAATGTTCCTCGCCGCGGTCGGACTGGCCGTCGCCGCCATTCCCGAAGGGCTGCCCGCCATCATGACCATCACCCTGGCCATCGGGGTACAGCGCATGGCACGGCGCAACGCGATCATTCGCCGCCTGCCGGCGGTCGAGACCCTCGGCTCGGTGACCGTGATCTGCTCCGACAAGACCGGCACCCTCACCCAGAATGTCATGATTGCCCGTCACGTGGTGACGGCGGACCGGCAGTATGCGATCAGCGGGGACGGCTATGATCCTCACGGCGAATTTTCTCATAATGAAAAATCCATCGAGGTCGACACCGATCCGGTACTTCAGGAATTGAGTCGTGCCGCCCTGCTCTGTAACGATGCCCGTATCGAAAAACATAACGAGGAATGGCAACTGAGCGGCGATCCGACCGAAGGTGCACTGATTGCCCTGGGAATGAAGACCGGACTCGAGCCGGCGCATCAGAGCGAAGAATGGCCCCGGGATGATGCCATCCCGTTTGAATCCGAACATCGTTTTATGGCGACGCTGCATCACGATCATGCCGGGCACGGCTTTATCTATGTCAAGGGCGCGCCGGAACAGATCCTGTCCATGAGCTCGCATCAACGTACCAATGGCGAGACCACCCCGTTGAATATCCAATACTGGCATGAACAGATGCAGCAACTGGCCGAAGACGGCCAGCGCGTCCTGGCGATCGCCTTTAACACCACCGACAGTGATCATCGCGAGCTGAACTTCAACGATGTGGAAGCCGGTCTGACCCTGCTGGGCATGGTCGGGATCATGGACCCGCCGCGCGATGAAGCGATCGAATCGATTCGCCAGTGCCATTCGGCCGGGATCCGAATCAAGATGATCACCGGCGATCATGCCACCACCGCGCTGTCCATCGCGCGTCAGATGGGGATCGTCGCCGACAACAGCCAGGCCCTGACCGGGGCCGACCTGGATGACAATGATGACGCTGCGCTGCGCCAAATCGTGCGCGACACCGATGTGTTTGCCAGGGTGAATCCGGAACAGAAGTTAAGACTGGTGGAAGCGCTGCAGGCGCAGAATAATGTCGTGGCCATGACCGGCGACGGGGTCAACGACGCCCCGGCATTAAAGCGTGCCGATGTGGGCGTGGCAATGGGCAAAAAAGGCACCGAAGTGGCCCGTGAAGCCGCGGAGATGGTGCTGGCCGACGATAACTTTGCCTCCATCGCCCGGGCCATCGAGGAAGGCCGGATTGTTTATGACAATCTGAAAAAATCGATCATGTTCATTCTGCCCACCAACGGCGGCGAGGCGCTGACCCTGGTGGGTGCCATATTGCTGGGGATGATGCTGCCGATCACGCCGGTACAGATTCTCTGGATCAACATGGTCACCGCCGTCACCCTGGCGCTCTCCCTCGCCTTCGAGCCGGCCGAGGGTCAGGTAATGGCCCGACCACCGCGCGATCCGGCTGAACCGGTCTTTACGCCCTTTTTGATCTGGCGAATCGCGTTTGTCTCGTTAATTCTGGCGGCCGGCACCTTCGGCCTGTTTTTCTGGGAGCGCGGCCAGGGGACCGGCATCGACGAAGCGCGCACCATGGCGGTGAATGTGCTGGTGCTGTTTGAAATGTTTTATCTGTTGAATTCCCGCTTTTTGATCGAAAACTCGCTGACCTGGCGGGTCTTCCTGAACAACCGTTATGTACTTTACGCCATCGGCCTGCTGATCCTGCTGCAGCTCGCCTTTACGTACTGGGGGCCACTGCAGCTGTTGTTCAATACCACAGCGCTGACGCTGGCTGACTGGCTGCGCATCATCCTGATCGCCGCATCCGTATTCTTCATCGTGGAACTGGAAAAGTGGGTTATCCGATACTGGCTGGATCGGAATATTGGCGGCAAGCCGGTACGCTGAATGGCACCGTTTGAAGGAACGAAGTCGATAATCGGAATCCTGACGATCATCGCCCGCTGTTGGCAATCGCGGCGCAGCCGCTCCTACAGTGGGAAGAGGTATTGTTAGTAATGGTGCCCGGGGCCGGAATCGACAAATCCGTCAGGAACGGATTTGGCCGCACTTTAGTGCGCCCGAAGGGGGCGTGCCAGGGATGGCACGCCGCAGCCGGCACGACCGTGCCGGTTCGCCCACTAATAATAAAACTGTTAACAAACCAGCGAAACTCGCTTGAAGGAATGGTGCCCGGGGCCGGAATCGAATCAGATAAGTAAGACATTGAATATATTAAATTATTCAATGTTGCCTATTGCTCACTTACCCCACACTTACCCCGAATAGTCACAATAGAAATAGGGAATCGAACCTGTTCTCGAAAAATAATCTACTCATTTCGTCCCATTGAGTTACATGAGGTGCATACGTTATCGCGTTATTCATTTTTTATAGTCTGCGGAATCCTGCGATTTACAAAAACGTCAATTTTGAACGTTTAATTCAAGTCTCACGAGGTTCATAACGTATCAAACTTTCTCCTGTTAGTAACACACAAGATAGAGATAGGAGATTGAGATGAAAAGTACCTCTCACACATCCCGGCGATTGCTACGCCGGAAAGAAGTTGAAGAACAAACAGGACTGTCTAAAGCTGCCATCTATCGCGGTATTCGCGAAGGTACATTTCCCCAACCGGTATCTTTGGGGCCACGTATGGTGGCCTGGCCCGAGTCGGCCATCAATGAATGGATTGATAATAAGTTGGTGGATTATGACCCTGGGTATCGGGCTGAGAGCCGATGATTATCTGAACAGAGCAATCAACACTGTAAACACTCCGTATTGGTACCGGCTTCATCCCCATCAGGTAAGGTATACTGCTGATCATGCCCTTACCATTGAAGACGGGCACTACCGAACACCTCGATGGTAGAGCAGACATTGGAGCGGCGCAGGTATCACATGGACTTGAGCAACGATTCTTCCGAGCGCATCTCGGGCATTCTTACTCGCAGCAATATCATCAAGGCTCTTCTGCAAGGAGGAGTCATGGGCTCTCAAGGCGGTGTTGATTCTGCGTCTATCTGACAGACTATGTCACGTTGAACGGCAACAAATGTTCTCCCCAGGTTCCGGCGCCGAAGTTACGCATAACAGGCTGGTAATGTTGCGCAGCGGAATTTACAGTCCGCATTGATGTTGTTATTAACCACTGTTTCGCTGAAGAAAGGCAAGGACACTATCCATTAGATGATTTACAGATTTGTAACGATTTTGGCTCGCGGACAGGATATCTTTCTCTGACTGTACGTATTTTGCTGGGCCCAACTCGTCGCGACAATGAGCAACAATCTGTCTTGCTGAGTCAGGTGTTGTTTCAAGATGAAATTGCAAACCGATCACTGACTTACCCAGTTGAAACGCCTGATTCTCGCACCCTTCACTCTTGGCCAGCCGTATCGCACCCGATGGCAAATCAAATGTCTCTCCGTGCCAGTGGAACACAGTTTCTGACGAAGGAAAACTGAAAACGGAGCTATCGGCAGAATCCACTGCATGGATCGGAAACCACCCGATTTCCTTCACAGAACCAGGAAAGACCCTAGCCCCCATTGCACTTGCAATAATCTGGGCACCAAGACAGATCCCCATTACAGGTTTGCCAGACTCGATAATTTCTCGAACAAACTGCTTTTCTGGAATAAGCCAGGGATAAGTATCTACATCATTTACACTCATCGGACCGCCCATGACCACAAGAAAATCGACCAGATTGCTATCCGGCAAGTCGGTTGTGTTAAAGAATTGTGTATGGGTTAACTCGTACCCATTTGTTTTTAACCAGTGCTCAATGCTACCAAGCCCTTCAAAGGGAACATGTTGCAAATAGTGTGCACGCATTCTCTTACCTGTGACGGTTAATAGAAACTAGAAGGAAGTAAGATCTGTTTAATCTTTCTCGAATTTGCAGTTATAAATTGAATTCACGCATTTTTGAGCGATGCCTGCGGGTACCTTCCGATGGACAGAGTTTCGACTTTCCCCGCCTTATGATGGCTTTGATTTGAGCGTGAGTGCGAGTTTGTGCAGGTTGTGGTCGATCATGGGGTAAAATTTTGGATCTAGGTAAATTTCACCTCAAATTTACCCTAAAAGTGTCCTGCCTGTCCAAAACTCCTGGGAACTCTATGGGCTGCGCCGTCTATCATAGTTGAGATAAAATTCTGCAGATGGACACTTCAAGGAGAGGATCATGAGCATCCTTCAACCGGTATGCGTTAGTCATCTGCTGATTGGACGTGCCGAGGCGTATGGACCCAACGGGGAGCCAAGTGCCATCGACAAGCACCCTGTGGCCGGTCCGCTGGCGTTGCGTGCCACCGGTTTTGCCGGCGATCAGCAGGGTGACACCCGTCATCACGGGGGACTCGACAAGGCCATCCACCACTATCCTGCCGAGCACTACACGGCGTGGCGGCGTGCGCTTCCCGAACTGTCTGCCGAACGCTTCAGTATCGGGGGATTTGGCGAGAATGTCAGCTCCCGCGGGATAACCGAACAGAATGTGTGCGTGGGGGATATCTTCGCGTTCGGGTCGGCCACTCTCCAGGTTACCCAGGCACGGCAGCCCTGCTGGAAACTCAATCTGCGTTTCGGCACGCCGCAGATGGCCCGGCGGGTACAGGAAAGTGGCCGTACGGGCTGGTACTATCGCGTGCTGGAGGAAGGAACCGTTGAGACCGGAGAGCCTCTGATCCTGCGTGAGCGGCCTCTCCCGGACTGGCCGCTGGCAAAACTGCTGCACTACCTCTATAGCGAACCGCTGGACAGACGCGCCCTGTGCGCGATCGCGGCGTTGACACCGCTGGCCTCTACCTGGCGGCAGCTGGCCGAGACTCGCCTGCGCACCGGCCAAGTGGAGGCGTGGACGCGCCGCCTTGAGACCCCTGCCCATATGTAGGTCGGGCTTTAGGGGTCCCGGTTTTTCTATTTTTTCAATAACTTAGAGCTTTTTTTTGGGGAAAATCAGTACTACATTTCACCATTTTATGCGGGTTTCCGAGTGCTTTTGGGGAAATCAAATCGTGCAAATATGGCGCCCTCTCCCCGACCCTATTCCTTTATTATTCGAGCCGTCTTGCCCGGTCATGGATACCCTGCAGGATCGCTCCCACCGTGGTATCTGGCACATCGGCCTGGCCTGCTAAAGCTTCCACCTTGGCAAGCGCATCGCCGATCTTGTTCCTCAACGCTTCAAACAAATCATCTATATCCGCATTGCGCAAACCGGCTTTACGCCCGGTCTGATAAAAATGCCGTGGCATGATCTCCTTGACCCGGTAATGATTGTTATCTCCCAACGCCATGGCCAGTCGGACCTTGTGGTCACTGAGCTCGGGATACGGCGCGGCGCTCATCACATCGTAAAGCGGCGTCAGGTAAAAACCGCCTGGGGATAAGAACACCGAGAAATTCTTGGCGTGGCCGTCAATGGCCGCGAGCAGCCAGAAGACGATCTGCGCTTTCATAAACCGCAAACGGTCCTCATAGGGTGCAATCGCACCATTGAGCAGTTGCATGACCTCGACAATGCCGGGGCCGCCGTCACTCTGGTATTTACGAGTGGGCGGCACCCCGAACGCCTGACAAAGATCTTCCTGCGGCAGGCGATACAAAATCCCGTCCTGCCAGCGACGGTCAAAACGCGCCACCACCAGGACCGGATCGCCACCCAATCTCAACACCTCGGCGTGCGCGGCATCGAGACCCAATGCGCGGCAAAATTCCAGACAGGTCCACTCGTTCCACGGCATATCGGAAAAATCTGCACCGTTGGGCCCTTCCTTGAGCGCCGGTTTGAAGATATGCGAGGTTGGTGTCGGACCAAGCGGCAGATGCCATGCCCCGTTCAGACGCAACAAAGCGGTTTTCTCCTGCACCCCGGCCAGCGATACCCGAAACTCATCCTCCTCGCCCTGGATGCCCAGAGGCGATGTCCCAAGAGCAGCAAGCCGCTGCGCGATTTCCTCATCGCTTATTGCTCGTGCGGCCATCGCCGTCGGATCGCCGGGATTCTCCCCCTCGGGCACGAAGCGCAACGCCCCGACACAGTCACGCCCGATGGCCGCCAGCAAGTCAAAGGTGGCACCGCTTTCGGCCTGCTCGCGCGCGGCAATCTTGTCTCGTACCCTCGGATCATCGGGCAGAAGCCCGTCGAAGACACTGCTCACCTGGGCGCCGGACCAAATGCGATCGGACAGCGGCATCGACAGGGAAATCGCAAAGGCCCGCTGCGAACCGAGCCAGTTCGGGTCGTAGCGAAAGGACGTCGATCCATCCGGCGCACGCCGATAAAGACCGACCTGGCTCGTGCCGACATAGACATCCAGATTGCGGGATTGGCGCTTACGGCCCATGGCTAGTAATCCGTCGGATCGAACGCGGCGCTGTGGCGCGGAATGATGGCCAGATCCAGCTCGAGCGCGGCAAGGACCTTGAACACCGTGTCCACCCGCGCGCTCGTTGCCCCATTTTCCATCTCGGAAATCAACGCCTGACGCAGTGAGGCCTTGCGCGCAACATCGACTTGGCGCAGGTTTTTGCCAAGTCTTGCGGCGCGGATAGCCTCGCCAAGTTCTCTGTTATTGCGTACCGCCTTTGTCATGTCTTTTAGCCCTATACGGATATACGTATAATCCCAATTTATACGGTTTTTCAGATATTGTCAAAATATCGCTTTTTCCGTATAAATATAATTTTTACGTTATTGCGTATATTATGGAAAGGGCTACGACCCCTTTTCCCGACCCCTTTTCCCCGGAATGGTCTGGCCTATTCCTACGCGGTGCACTGGCTCTACTACGCGCTGACCGTTTTCATGGCCCGCACGATTGGGCCGACGACGGTCTGGCCGGTCGTGCAAGGGCTTCTCGGTGCCGAATGACCATCGCAATGAAAGCACCCATGCGACCGACTGACGCCGATCACATCAGACACGATCCAGATCAAACCCATGCACGAAAAATCATGTCAAACTGCGCACAAGGATTGCCGCATCGGCAATTCAGGAAATTGTCCCTGTCGGGGCAAACCAACAGCAGGAGACTTCCATGTCCAAAACCGTGCTTCACCTCTTCCACGCTGATCCGGCATCCATTCAAACTGTTCCAGCGCTCGCAGACCGCATCCACGCCACGCCGGACACCGCGCTGGAGGTCTATGTCTTCGGACCTGCTGAGCGGATGCTAACCGATCCCGAAAAGAGCGATTTCAACGATCAGATCGACGCGCTGGTAACGGCGGGAGTCACGGTCACGACCTGCATCGGCATCGCTCAGCAGATCGGCGCTGAGGACGCATTTCGCGCCCGCGGACTGGCGTTGGAATCCGCTGCCACCGCCTTTCCGCGCTTCGCCGCCGAGGGCGCGACAGTCGTAAGCTTCTGAGGCGCTTGATGAAGTTCCACGACACCGTGGAGATGATCAGCCCACCCGGTCGGTGTCACTATGTGAGGCGGCATCGTGTGTGAGCTTCTCGGTCTGTCCAGCAATCTGCCTGCGACCTTGAGGCTGTCGCTGCAACGGCTGGCCGGGCATGCTGCACCGCCGACCTCGATGCGTGACGGCTGGGGGATCGCTTACTATGAGGACACCGATGTCCGGCTGATCAAGGATGCGGAGCCGGCAAATGACAGCGACTGGCTCCGGTTTGTAAGCCAGCACGATCTGCGCAGTCCCATCGTGATGGCGCATATCCGCAAGGCCACGGTCGGTGCGCTGTCCTATCGCAACGCCCAGCCCTTTGTGCGCGAGATGGCGGGCCGGATGCACTGCTTTGCGCATAATGGATGGCTGCCCGGACTTCTCGAAACACCTGCTTTCCAGTCGACCCGCTTTAGCCCTGTCGGCGAGACGGATTCGGAACAGGCCTTCTGTGCCCTGCTCGAAGACCTCGGCGCGCTCTGGGTTCAAGCCGGCGAGATCCCTCCGCTCGAGGCGCGCCTGAACATCGTCACGGCCTTCGCCGCGCGGCTGCGCCAATTTGGCCCGGCGAATTTTCTCTATTCGGATGGCGATGCCCTCTTTGCCCACGGTGACCGGCGCAAGTCGCCCACAACGGGTGAAGTCGTGGCGCCGGGGCTTGTGTATTTGCTGCGCGAATGCCCGCCGAGTGGCGCGACCATCACCGCAAATGGCCTGTCCGTGACCGCCGCCGATCAGGCTGTCGCCCTCGTTGCCAGCGTTCCTTTGAGCGCAGAGCGCTGGCAGGAGATGACCGAAGGGGAGGTCACCGTGTTTCGGGCCGGACGGATCGCAGACAGACGGGTCGCAGGGCCTGCGTGAGTATCGGCACAGCCTGCCCACGGCTGACGAAGCATGTACAGGGTGCCCGCGATCAGACGCCAAAGCTGTCGATATGTATCCGCCCCCGATCAACGCCACGCCGCGCCAGATCGGTCGACAGCGCCCGGAGTAGCATCGGCGGCCCGGCGGCATAGATATCGCGCTCGCCAAGAAGGGTCTCATCTGCGAGGGCATCGACCACGGTGCCTTGCACCTGCGTGAAGCCTTTCGGCAGATCCGCCATCGTCCCCTCTTCGGCGACCAGCACGATCTTCAGCCCCGGCGCGGCGGCTGCAATGGCCGCCAGTTCATCGAGCGCGTAGAACTGCCGAGCCGCGCGCATCCCCCAGATCAGCACCATGTCGCGCTCGGGCTGAAACCGGGCCTGCTGTTCCACAAGCGCGTGGATCGGCGCGAACCCGGTGCCACCCGCCACGAACAAAAGCGGCGCATCCGGCAGAGAGCGCATGGTGAACGCCCCAAGCGGCCCGCGCGCGCAGTATTTCGTCGACCTGCATCTCGTCAAAGGCCCAGTCGGTGAACCGCCCGCCCGCGACGCGACGCAGGTGCAACTCGATCTGACCATCGCCATGCGGCGCATTGGCAATGGAATAGGAGCGCGACAGATGATCCGACCCCGGCTGCCACAGTTCGATATACTGGCCGGGGACGAATTCGCAAAAACACTCCCCTGCCTCGACCGGCGCCAGAACGAGGCGCAGAACATCCGGCGTCATTGACCACCGTCACGTATTCATGGCGCTTTTGAAAGGCGACCTCGTCGATACCCAGATGGGCTAACGCCGGGGTGCCCCGACGGGACAAGCCCCGCTGTACCGCGCGCTGCATGATGCCGTCCACGGCATTCCAGCTCAGTCCCATCTGTCGGCTGACGGCGGAGGCGGTGTTCTCTTTCAACAGCAGAATGACCATCGCCTCAAACAAGACCGTGTAGCGGGCGTTATCTTGTGCCCAGGGGACCTCAATGGTCTGGACGCCATGTTCAGGGCATTGGACACGCGGAACATCGGCTTCAACCTGCGTTTTGAACTGGCAGGTATCCAGGTGCCGCCAACGACGCCGGCGCTTGTCGTAGCGCGGTGTTGGCCTGCCACAGGTCGGGCAACACAATGGTGAATCCGCTTCGAGCTCAATATGAACCTCGACCGTCTTGTCCGGTTCAATGAATTTGATGCCGCTAACAAACCAGGGCGAGGCGATCCCCAGGATCTTTTCATATAACGTCGTTTCATCCATCATCAATTTAACCTGGCAAACCCACTACAATTGGGGAAGAGCCTTTTTATTTAACACCAACCATATTTTAACATCTATTGATGACAAGTTAATTATCGCTGCCACAGAATATGCGCATCTTCCAGGGGTACCGCCACACCGTTGTGCTGAGGTATAATCCGCGCCGTGTAATCGGTTGCCGGACGTGTTACTGGCACCTGTGCATGATAGGCATAACCGTTTATTGCACCGACCAGCTCTCTCACTGGTTTCATTTCCACTCTTTCCGGTACGCTGCTGTCGATGCCATTGGCAAAAAGCTCGACCCGCACGGCCGCGGGATTGAGGTCATCGAGATACACCTGAACTTCAAAACCATGCTGTCCACTCTCCGTTACAAGCGTCATTTCGCCGAAGCGCAGCGCTGACCATTGTTGTTCTAACGTCTGCCGCCAATTTACCAACTCCACACCGATTGCGCCTTTATCGACCGCCCGCGCACGGTAGGCGGTGGCCGCCGGGAGGTAGTGTTGCTCGGTGTATTCGCACACCGCGCGGTTGGTGGAAAATCGTGGTGTTAGGCGCGCCATGCTTTCACGCATGCGCGCCACCCAGGCGGTAGGCACACCTTGTGCATCACGCGAATAAAATTCCGGAATCACTTCATTTTCAAGTAAGTCGTAAAGGGCTTCTGCATCGCGTGCATCCCACTCCGGGTTATCGCCATGTTCCTGACCATCGCCCAGCGCCCAGCCTACTTCGGGCGTATAGGCTTCCGCCCACCAACCATCCAGTACCGATAGATTAATGCCACCATTGACGAGTACCTTCATACCGCTGGTGCCACAGGCTTCCCACGGGCGTTGCGGTGTATTGAGCCAGACATCGACACCCTGCACCATATGGCCAGTCAAATGCATATCGTAATCACTGAGGAAAATAATGTGCGGGCGCGCCTCGGACCGCTGGATGAAATGCGTCCATTGTTGAATGAGCGCACGGCCCACCTCGTCTGCCGGATGCGCCTTGCCAGCCATAATGAGTTGTACCGGGCGTTGCGGATTCGTTAACAGTCGCAACAGTCGTTCAGGGTCATGCAGTAGTAAGTTCGGTCTTTTGTAACTGGCGAAGCGGCGGGCAAAACCCAGCGTCAATGTATTGGGATCAAACAAATGCTTCGCGGTGGCAACAGTTTCAGGTGACATTCCACAGGCTGCCTGTTGCCGGGATAGGCGTTCACGCACATAGTCAACAAATGACCGGCTGGCGGCGAGGCGAAATTGCCAGAGTTGGTTATCGGGGACCTGACGCATGTCCTGCTCCAGCGTTTCTGTTGCACCGAGCCAGCGATCTTTACCGCAGACTTTAGTCCATAGATCATCTGATGCCGCTGAGTCCCAGGTCGGCATATGCACTCCGTTGGTCACGTGGCCGACTGGCACTTCATCTGTTGGCCAGTGCGCAAACAGCGGCTCAAATAAATGTCGGCTAATTCGGCCATGCAGACTGCTCACGCCATTCACCGCGCCGCTGCCGCGTATTGCCAGATAGGCCATGTTAAAAGGTTCAGAACTGTCATGGGGATTTTGCCGGCCCAGGGCCAGCAAATCGTGGCGGGTAATACCCAATCTCTGTTCAGCATAACCACCGAGGTATCGCTCAATCAGCGCTGGCACGAAACGGTCAAAGCCGGCGGCCACTGCCGTGTGGGTGGTGAACAGGTTGCCCGCGCGTGTTACGGCCAGTGCTTCGGCGAAGGTTTTGCCGTTTTCCTCCATAAAACTGCGGGCACGTTCAAGCACGGCGAAGGCGGCATGCCCTTCATTCAAATGACAGACTTCCGGTTGAATGCCAAGTGCGGTCAGTAATCGCCAGCCGCCAATGCCGAGCAGTAGTTCCTGCTTGAGACGCAACTCCGATCCACCGCCATACAGCTCACTGGTAATGCCGCGATGCGCGGGGTAGTTCGCTGCGTCATTGCTGTCCAGCAGGTAGAGTTGCACGCGACCCACCTGAACCTGCCAGGCGCGCAACCACACCGAGTAACCTGGCAGTGCAATCTCCAGGCGTAACCACTCGCCGTTTGCTTTACGTAAGGGGGTGATCGGCAACTGACCGGGATCGTTATACGGAAACAAAGCCTGTTGGGCACCATCCTTGTCGATCACCTGGCGAAAATAACCTTGCTGGTACAGCAGTCCTACACCGATAACCGGGACACCCAAATCGCTGGCGGCCTTGAGTTGATCGCCCGCGACATTGCCCAGCCCCCCCGAGTAGATGGGCAATGCTTCACTCAACATAAATTCCATACTGAAATAGGCAACACAGCTCAACGCTGATTGCGGGTGGGCTTGCTGAAACCATGCGGGAGCCTCTGCCGCATCCCGCCTGGCCTGCACCAGTTCATTAATGTGTTTGCGGAAAGTGGGATCGGCTAAAACATCCTGGAGTTTCTCACGCGAGGCTGTCTGTAACACGACCCAGGGATTTTGAGTCAGCTCCCAGAGTACAGGATCCAGCTGTCGCCACACCTGGTCGGTGGCATGATTCCACGTCGAACGCATATCCAGAGCGAGCTCGGCCAGGGTATCGAAACCCTCTACGTCCCTGGATATAAGACGCTGCTTCGGGTGATGAATGCCTGCTTGTTCGCTCATGGCTTCCTCTTCATGTTGTTACAGATGCAGTCCAGAAGAACTTTTGCATGACCATTCATTTCCACATGACGTTGACGTTTGCCTTTGCTGCCGCAGCGAGAAGATCGATCAGAGGCATAGCACGATGAGCCATACTGACTTCCGGCTCATCGTCATCCTTGTCGTTATTTTTAGTCTTAAGTGGCGCTGAGACTTTTTCTGCTTCGATAGCGGCCGTTAACTGACTCAGGGCCGCAGGGACATCGGCCGCCAGAATCGCACCGGGCACCGTTGCACTATGTCCCATCATTTTCAGCAGGGCAAGTGCGTCATTGCCAAACATTGTAATATCAGCATAGGCATCGGTCGTAAATGTCACCAACATGGTCTTCATCTCGTTCAAATAATCAGTCTTCGTTTGTGCATGCCACTGAATAAATACGGTTCCTCTCGCGGATCGGTGCACGGAGAAACGCGTTAATAGTTGAAAAGCATGAGCCTCATCAGGTACTTAGAAGTTGCGAAGCTAACTAGGTATCTGGGAGGAGACTCATGCTTGTTGAAAGTTTGATTAAAGAGACGGTGGAATTGCAAGGATTTCGTGTGGTGATGGTACAGAAAACAGGGCATGGACTGGAGGCGACGCTGACCGCTGACAGGCGTTTTACGCCTTGCTGCGGCGCCTGTGGCAAGCCCGCCGCCTACCGCGACACTCGCGCTGTTCGTCGTTTTCGCCACGTGCCGCTGTGGGGTATTGATGTACAGCTGCTCTATGCCCCGCGCCGCGTGAGCTGCAAGCAATGTGATGGGATCCATGTCGAAGCGATGCCCTGGGTCTCGGGGCAGCGGCGCTTTACCCGAGCGCTGATGGTGACATTGGCTACATGGGCACGGGTGTTGACCTGGAAGCAGGTGGCGGCTCTGTTTCGCTGTTCGTGGTGCACCGTGGAAGCGGCGGTTGATGAGGCGGTCGCCTATGGCCTTGCCCACCGAGACCTTTCGCAGGTGACCCACATTGGCATTGATGAGATCTCTCGCAAGCGTGGGCATGTGTATGTCACTAACGTCTATGACCTTAAGAGCCGACAGTTGCTGTGGAGCGGTGAGGGCCGTGCCAAAGAGACGCTGGAAGGCTTCTTTGACTGGTTTGGCGAAGCACATACCGAACAGCTTGAGGGTGTCTGCTGCGATATGTGGCAGCCCTACGCTGATGTGGTCAAGACCAAGGCGCCCAAGGCGATTCTGGTGTTCGACAAGTTTCATATCGTTCAGCATTTGACCAAGGCCGTGGACCAGGTAAGACGTGATGAGATCCGGGAAAAGGGCCAGGAGCACAAAGCTCTGATGAGCAAGACCCGGTACATCTGGTTGAAGAATCCCTGGAACCTCACCGACAAGCAGCAGGCTCGGTTATCGGAACTCGAACATCTGAATCTCAAGATCAATCGTGCCTACCTGCTCAAAGAGAGCTTTCGTGAATTCTGGACCTACACCTACGCCGGTTGGGCTGAACGCTACCTGAACAATTGGTTCTGGTGGGCAACCCATTCACGCCTCAAGCCGATGCGTGAATTTGCCTGGATGCTTCGGCGCCATCAGGATGACCTGATGAATTATTTCAGGATGCCCATCCACAACGGCACTGTGGAAGGGCTGAATAACAAGGCAAAGGTGATAAGCCATAAGGCTTATGGATTTCGTTCAGCAAAGAGCTATATTCGGAATCTATATCACTGCATGGCAGGGCTATCCTTACCCAAAACCGTGCATACATTTGCGTGACGAACCATAAATACGCAGGCCATTTCTGCACAGTTATTCGAGTTGCGTTGCGGATATCATGGCCTTGCTTCATCTGTGTGTGCCTATGTCAGCACATTGCTTTTTCCATAATGCAATCAAGCAGGTCGCGCCAGGAGTTTGCGAAGGATTGCGTACCCTCGCATTGGAGTTGGGCAGCAAGTGCAGCAGAGTCCACACCTGCACGCGTAAACTCGTTGAGCACCGCTTCGGCATCACCGCCATCCACCGGCAAACTGCCCTTTACTGCACCATGGTCGGCAAAGGCGAGCAGCGTTTTTTCGGGCATGGTATTGATGGTATCGGCTGCAGCAAGCGCACTTATATATAGTATATCGGATGCGGCTGGATCCTTTGTCCCGGTACTGGCCCATAACAGGCGTTGTTGCCGTGCACCGGCCTTAGCAAGCTTTTGCCAACGCGGCGTAGCCAACAGATCACGATAAGCCTGATAAGTGTGCATGGCGATGGCGATGCCGAGACGATTGCGCAGCGCATCAGGAACCTTGTCTTTAATCGCCACATCCCAACGACTGATAAAAATCGATGCCACGCAAGCCACATTAGGATCGAGATCGGCCGCAATGCGCCGTTCGATGCCACGCATATACGCCTCGGCGGCGGCGATATAGTGCTCGCGTGAGAACAACAAGGTCACATTTACCGGCACGCCAGCGAAGATCGTCTCTTCAATGGCGGCAAGACCTTCGCGGGTACCGGGTATCTTAATATAGAGATTCGAACGCCCGGCGCGTGCATGCAGTTGCGCAGCTGCCTGAATCGTCCCTGCCGTATCAGCCGCCAGCAAAGGTGAGACTTCCAGCGAAACCCAGCCGTCGACGCCGCCAGTGGCTGAGTGAATCGGACGGAACAGATCCGCAGCGGCAGTCAGGTCTTCCAGTGCCAGCTCGAAAAAAAGCGCTTCACCGGACTTGCTGGCAAGTGTTTTCTGGCGGATGGCATCATCATAAAAATCCGTGTTTCTAATAGCCTGATCGAAAATAGTGGGATTGGAGGTAAGGCCTGTTACGGCAAGCTCCTTGATGTAACGCTGTAGCGTACCACTGCTCAGCAGCCCGCGCGTGATGTTGTCGAGCCAGAGGCTCTGACCGAGATCGCGCAGACACTGTGTGGTCATCATTTCATCTCCTGTAAATAAGCAACAACGGCACAGCCATAATGTAACAAGGTGGGAAGATACGGGTAAAGTGATATGCTCCGGCGCATTTTCAACGCTGCCAGAATCCGCCGCTTGTCATCAGCTATGACGTAGTACTGTCGATAGATTTGCCAACCTTCTCTGCGGAGCCTTCTTTTTCACATCCACTAAGACTCATGATAAGAGTTGATGTGCGTAATTTTGTTGATTATGTATTTTAGATACTCAACTGGCGATAATTATTTCTCGCAAGATCAATTACTCATGAGCAGCCCTACTCCCACTCAGACAAGCATTCGTTGATATCGGTTTACCTTTCGGTCCCAAGCCACGCCTCATCCTAGCCCATCTGAATGCTGAGGCTATTAAATGCCAGTCGCCCGTCATTGAGGTTGAAAAATCATTGACCGCATTCGTTAAACGCCTCGGGCTCATAGGCAATGGACGCGATATTCGCACCATCAAGGACACCGTGGCGGTGCCGGCATGGCCCTACAAGCCCAAAAACAAGGCCAAGGCCGAGGTCGGCGTGCAGGTGGTCGAGCGCTGGATCATGGCCGCCCTGCGCCATGAGATCTTCTTTAGCCTCAAGCAGCTCAACCAGCGCCCTTTCAAGAAACTGCCTGGCCGATCCTGGAGCTGGAGCACGTGCTCAACGGCTGACCTGCGCGCTTACGCGCCAGGTGAGAACCGCTTTGGTCTCAACCCGAAGGGCGAAACCGCATAGGCCGCAGCCTGCCCCAGCCGCTCCGGTAGGCTCAAGCCGCCTACACGGTGCGGCTGACTACGTTTGTCGCCAGGCAGTGACATATTGCATCCATCATCTGTCCGGCAGATAAACACCTGCAGGAGGGGCTTTCAGTCGTAACTCAACTCGTAGGATGGGTGAAACCCGCCCTACGCCTCTGGGTGGAGCTATTTATTTCAACGGCCTGTCGCCGTGTATCCTTTTAAACTAACCTCAACCAATTCTGCAATGAAATTAGTGAATGGAATAATATTCTGCTGCACGCTGGCTTCTTCCAACGCGGCCATATACGCCTCCCGCTGTTCAACAGGTATCACCGTCCAGGGATAACCACCGGAACCCAGCATCAGATTCATCAGGAATCGCCCCATACGCCCGTTACCGTCCATGTAAGGATGAATATAAACAAAAACAAAATGGCCGAGTACCACCCTGACCGACGCCTCGGGTTCTTCCTTGATGAGTTCAAACAAAGTCGGCAGCATATCCCGGACCGCGTCATGCCCCGGTGGCACATGCTTTGAAGCGCGAATATAGACCTGATTATTCCGATAACCGGCCAGATCCGCCGGTCGCAAGATACCGGCGGTAATACCGGGAGCAAACATCTCCCGGTACCAGCTACCGTGTTCTTCTTCGGCCACGAGGCCCGCGTTCTCGCCAGCCAGTACCCGGGCAAGACTGTTGTATACGGCACGATAGGCCTGCCAGTAACCGCGTGCCGCCATCGCATCGCGCTGTTCGCGATCCGCTTCATGACTATCCGGGTTCCAGTTCCCGCTGCGGACGCGTTCAATCAGCGCCGAACTGACTCGATAACCCTCAATCGACAGTGAATGATAGGCATCCGTGACATAAATCTCCTCGACTTTGGCAAGATAATCATCCGGGTATTCCGGCAAACCGGGAGGCGCCGGGAAACGCGCCATCACCGGCTCGCGCATCGATTGCCACAACAAATGCAGCCGGTTTACCTGCGGTGAAACTACACGTGTGGAAAACGTGATACCACTATCATTTTCAAAGGGATCGTCCTCACGAATGGTATATCCCGCTGCGCGCATGGTGTTAACAATATCATCCGCCAGCCGTTTCCGCCCGATGTTGCGAAGTGCGCCGGCCAACCGGCCGGCAATGGTGCTGTGTCCCCCTTCAAGCAGGCGTTCCAGAAGCTCGGAGGCATCCCTGACCATGGCCAGTGCCGTCCGGGCTTCTGTTGGATACTGGCGATAAAATGCCGATGCGCAGGCGATCAGGGCGGCCGATAATGCGTAGAGCCTTAAGCCATTAACCTGAACAATATCCTTCTCCCCGGGCATGGCCGCTCGAACCGCAAGCAGGGATGTCTCATGCGGCAGCGCCATCACTTTGTTCCCCCCTTTCGGGGTTCGCACCAGAAGCTGAGCCGGTACCGTGCGATTCCCCGAATGCAGCAACAGCGACTGCTCCGGCGACAAGCACCAGTTGTCATCAAAACGCTCACCCAGATACGCCGCGCAGAACTCCCAGAACGCGGCATACCAGGACGTACTTTCACCCGCCGGTTCATCGGGCCGGGCCGGGATATACCAGCCTTTCATGACCTCTTGCAGAAAGCCGTTGTTGAGCAGCCGTTCCCGATGGGTCCGCGTCAGATCCCCCGAGCGGATGGCGACTACCCCTTCCCGTTGTAGTTTCCTTAATATTTCCAGGGATTCTGTAAGTTTTTCAGATGGCGAAGCCATAATACTGTCCGGTTTCAGAGGGATTGTTCGGTTTTAGTGTTGCGCTTTTGTTAGTTTATTAAGTAGTAGCATATTTAGGTTATTACGTCGAGTCATTATTAGGTTATTCTGTACTGTTCATTTCCCGCACAAAACTGTCGTGTAAGTGCCACTCGGCCACCGAACAATCGCCGATGAACATGAACAAACCCTCGAAATTAATGTGAGTAGGTCGATGGTGTGACATCTGGTGTGATATGTTTTGCTGTTGCTTCGATCTGTGGCGTCAGGCTAAGTGGCCTCTGATAACCTTCCAGCGCGGCTGGGGCCGCCGGTTCCTACCTGGCCGGCAGCCCGCGCGGCTGACACTCAATCAAAGCTCTGGTCAGATGGTTCGATCGCCGCACGGACCAGATCGACCAGCCGTATGATTCCCGCCAGCCGACTGTCCCCGTCGAGCACCGGGATATCCTCGACCCATCGCTCCATGTTTTTATGAAGGACATCGTGGACGTGCTCGTCAAGTCGGGCCGAGATAAAGCGTTGATTCATGAACTCACGGACCGGTCCGCGCGCCACCTGCTCAAGCAACTGGCGACGGCTGTGCGTCGACCGGTGCAGCAATATGTCCGCCAGCCGGCGGAAGCCGAGGTGACCGACGACTCGCCCCTCGGCATCGATGACATAGATATCGCGGCATTCAGGCTCGCCCAGCAGTGCGCGCGCCGCCTCCTCGAGCGAGGCATCACGTTCGACGGTCACCCCGGTTACGGCGTGCCCCTCCAACCAATCGACAATCTTCATTTAGCTTCTCCTTCGACGACCTATGCAGGCGGAATCCATCGGCTCGACGCGAGCCGTAGAGCACCGAGATCGTATCGACCGCTTCAGTCAGCGACGTCGTTATGGCGATCCGGTTGATGACGACGTCACCGGGCAGTCTTCCCCTTCGGCGTATTCTGGCAGAGTTCACCAGCCCGACGCAGACCGTATCGCACCGAGATCGCCCCAACGGACTCAGTCAGCAAGGTGGTGGTGGCGATCAGGTTGACAATAACCTCGCCGGCCTGCGAGAACATCGGATAATTCAACAGGAGCAGCGCCAAACCGATGGCCACACCGCCCTGAGGGAACAGCCCGAAACCGATGTTTGACCAGACAGCTCGCGGCGCTCCGGCCAGTCGTGCGCCGCCTGCGCCCCCGACGAACAGACCTAAAGCACGCGCAATGAAGTAGGTCAACATCAATGGCCAGTAGTCGATCACGGCCGAGGGAGCAAAATGCAGACCAGCAAAGGTGAAGAACAACACGAAGACGGTTTCCTCGAGATCCTCGATCGGCTTGAACAATCGCTCGGCATACGAACTACCAAACCAGCGCACCGAAAAGCCCAGCACCATCGACGCCAGCAGCGCCGAGAACTCGGCCCAAGCGGCCAGCCCCACTGTCAGTAGGATCCCGCCCAACAATAGTGGGAGCAACATGCTCTGTTCGTGAAAACGGCGCGACAGGCGTTCGATCAGAAAGCCGCCGACCCCACCCACCAGCAACGCGGCACCAATCTCCCAGAAGGCCGTGCCCAGCGCCCCACCCAGCGACCCGCTACCGACGATCGCCATCACCAGCGCAAAAATGAGGATGCCGAGGGCATCGTCGATCGCCACCATACCGAGCAGCGTGGTAGTCACCGGCCCACGCGCTTGGTACTGATGTACCACCGCCACGATGGCGGCAGGAGCCGTGGCAGGGGCGAGCGCGCCGAGGACGAGCGCGAACGACCACAACGGCAAGTCGGCTACCGTCATACCCAGCAGCAGGACCGCCCCCGCCACCATCAGAAAGGCGCCCGAAACTTCGCCCAGAGTCGCCCCGACGATACTCCAGCCGAGACGACGCAACTGGCTGGGGCTGATCGCCCCGCCGATCACATAGGCAATGACTCCGAGGGCCACCGACACCAGCGGCTGGGTCCACTGAGTGTCGTGCATGCCCAGTTGGCCACCCAGGAGGTTGGGGGCAAAGAGCATGCCCACCAAGATGTAACCCACCACACGCGGCACACCGAACAGATGACTCCCAAGTGCCCCAAAAGCAAGCCCGGAGAGCAACAACACCCCAATCAGCAGTATTTCCACGCCTCCTCCTTTCTATGCACCCGATCGGGAACCCGGTCCCGGATCAACTATCCTAATGACCATCTGAATGAATCGACAACGACATGGTATCCGGCTCAGCGTATGCGCCATTGATCCCATGCGCGTGCACTTCCGCCTGGTGGACGCTGCCGAGGGCGAGCACGGCAACGTCAAGGAAGCCGAGGGCAAGAACCGTGTGTCTATCCTGGCCGACGAGGACTTCATCGCCGAAGAGGACGGCGAAAGCGGCAAGGAGCTGGTGATCCGTTTCGAATACCGCTCCGCGACAACGGTCAGGTTATGCGCAGCATCAGCAAGCAGCGCGAAAGAGTCTGTGAGAAAGCCAGCCGACGCCTCGACAAGTACATAGGCAGTGTTCAGCCCCACCGCCCAGCGGAAGGCAGGGCCAAAGTCAGCCGGTGGGGTGCGCGCGTGATCATGTCCCATAGCGGGTTCCAACTTTCGTGGTCCCTATTTGAGGTCCGTTTTCAGTGTCGGGACGCGGCAGGCTGCGCCCCGATATTCTTTATTCAGGCCCGATTCCCCAGCAACATCGTCCGGTAGAAGGGTTCCACCGGACCTTTCACGACGTAGGGCGCGAGTAGCATGAAGGCCTGCTGAAAGCGTTCATCCAGATGCGAATTCTCGTGGTCCCACACCGAGTCCCAGACGCCGTGCATGAGGTAGTTGCGCAGACCTCCGCAGGGTTCGGTATTGGCCAGGATCTCCGTGCTCAGTGCCTTGCGGTAATCGTGATTGTCGCGGCTTCCCGGCTGGCCGATGCCCTCGGGCTCCTCCGGTGACGGTGGAGCCATCCTCAGCCCGCGTCATCGCACATTCTGCGATTCGAAACTGAGGCTCAGCGCTAATCATGAGAGTTTTTCAGCGGCAAATTGCGCAAGGGGTAGCCCGAAACTGGGCACTTTGCCCCGGGTCATGAAAAACAGATCGCGGTAGCTCATTTTCAGTCGGTAGGGAATCCGGCCCATTTTCAGCACCTCGTCCTGACCGCCGAACCAGGTATTGGATCGCACATAGAAGGCTCTGCCTTCGCCCATGTCGCCGATACAGAAGACGACAGGCTGCAGTGGCTCGTTGGCTTCATCGGCATCCATGCGGCCCATGTCGAGCGCGACCTGCCGTCCGACGATTTCCGCTTCCTGGTGGCCGATGCCGCCGATCTTGGGCATGGTGGCCGCCACGCAGTCGCCAGCGGCGAGGATTTCGGGATGCTCGGGATTGCGCATCAGCAGATTGGTCTTGATGAATCCCATGGAATCCGCAATGGGCAGATCCCGCAGACAATCGTGAGCCACCCAGTCGGGCAGGACGATCTTGAGCTCGGCCTCGACGGTTTCCCCGCCTTCGAACTCGATACCCTCAGCCGTAAGCTGAGTGATATCCGGCATGTTCTTACGGTAGTGGATGCCCATGCCGCCGATCATGTCGAGGAATTGGCGGATGTTGTTCTCGCCGGCATCGGCGGCGATCAGCTCCTCTTCCGGGGTGAATACCGTGATCTTGTCCGGCTTGCCCTTGCCCGAGATGGTGAGCCAGCTAGCCATCGCGGTGGTCAGCTCCAGGATCGGGCCTTCACAGGCTGCTTGCGCGTAGGGGATGCTGCCACCGGGATAGGGCACGAGGCCCTCGGCGCCATTGCCCTGGTGGAAATGGGCCGAGCCGATGACGATCGGACCACCCTGGTAGCCGCCCTCATGCAGGTATTGGCGTAAACGCTCCCCGTGAAACAGATCGGAGACGGTGTGGCCATGTTCGGCGAAACCGGGCAGATGGTCATAGGCCAGATGCGCCCCCATCGCAATGACGAGATAGTCGTAGTGCAGTTCTTCGCCTTCGGCACCGGGACGCTCGGAGGGCTGGAAATCTACCGTGCGCTGGCCGATGTCGATGTGTCTGACCTCGCCCTGGATAAAGGCGATGTCGTCGGAAGCCAGCGTGGGCCGCAACTGCATGCGTTGGTGCAGGTCCGGCTCGCGGTTTTCCATCACGTCGGTGGGAATGTTGGGCACGAACAGCAGGTAGTCCTTGCGGTCGATCACCGTAATGTCCACGCTGTCGCCGGCGTATTCACGGATTTTCTGGGCACTGCCCAGGCCGGCGAAGTTGCCACCGAGGACGACGACATGGGGTTTCGAGATTGTCATGTGCTCTTCTCCTTTCTGGATGGGGCTTGCGGGATCGGAGCCCCTTCGTTCATACGGCCACGTCGAACAGCGTGCCGATTCCGGCCGTCAGGGCGAGCGCCAGGGCACCCCAGAAGGTCACGCGCAGGGTGCCCCGGAGAACGCCGGCGCCTCCGGTAATGGCGCCGGCGGCACCAAGCACAGCCAGGAAGACCAGGGTGGTGCCAGCCACGAGGGGCGCCAGCCAACCAGCCGGTGCCAGTGCCGCGACCGCCAGCGGCACGGCGGCCCCAACGGTAAAGGTCCCGGCAGAGGTCATGGCGGCCAGCAGCGGACGCGCCGAGGTGGTAGCCGACAGGCCGAGTTCGTCGCGTGCGTGGGTTGCCAGCGCGTCCTTCGCCATCAACTGGTCAGCCACCTGGTGGGCCAGCTCGGGCGTCAGGCCGCGCTCGACATAGATAGCGGCGAGCTCCTCGCGCTCGAAGCCCGGGTTGTCTCTCAGCTCCCCGCGCTCGCGATCGAGGTCGGCCCGCTCGGTGTCGGCCTGGGAGCTGACCGAAACATACTCCCCTGCCGCCATTGACATGGCACCGGCAACCAGACCCGCCACGCCCGCGATGAGCACGTCGTGCTGGGTCGCCGCGGAGGCGGCCACCCCGACGATCAGACTCGCAGTCGAGATGAGGCCGTCATTGGCCCCGAGCACCGCCGCCCGCAGCCAGCCGATGCGATTGACGACGTGATTCTCGCGATGAAGGAAACCACCGCGCATCAGTGGCTCCCCGGGCCGCGTCCGCCGTCCCCACCCTGGGAGCAGCGACGGAAAGCGTGTAGGTGCCGGTCCTCGGAGGCCGAGCGCAGGGCCGAATAGACCGCCAGGATGTCTTCCCGCCAAGCCGCCTGCACGCTGCCGAAGTGCGGGAGGTGTCCAGGCCAGCGGTTGATGGGCGGCGCGACCGTGTACTTCCCGAACAGGTTGAGCCGGGCCTCGGTGTGCCGCTGCTCGGCCCCGACGATGTTGCTGAAGGGGCGCACGGCACCGAAGTCGCGGGTTCCCTGCCGGCAGGTTTCGCGTGCACGGAATTCGTCATCCGGGGCGTCATTGAGTCCCTGGATCTCGGTGGGGGCGAGGGTGAACATGAGGGGTTCCCTACGTTATGCGCGTCATCTCAATAAGAATATCCCATATATGGATACCCTAATATTCCACGTTACATCCGACCTGGCAGGTACGCAACCGCTAAAATGAGTCGCGGAACCCTGCCCGGGGTGATGACTGGATCGACCCTGGCCTGAAACAGAGCTGGGCTGGTCTGCCTGGCCCGGGATGGATGGGGTGCTCCTTACTCCGGGTGAGTCCGGAAGTGAGGCTCGGCAGCCAGCATCGCTTGCAAAGCCTCGTTTGGGGCAGCCCTTGGACAACAAGGGTGCCGTCGGCAAGCAATACGTGATCTCGCCTCCCGGTGCGAGGACTCGTCCATTGCGCCCTAAAGCACCGCTGCGCGGATGGCTTGTGGAACCGGGCTACTCGATGACGGTATCCACCGGTTCGGCCTGGCGGTTTTGCTCCAACAACTGCTCGTGCTCCTGCTCCGCCTCCCGGCTGATCTTTGCCGGCAGGAACCGGTCCAGGATCACACACGCGACAAGATCGCCGGTAACGTTGAGGCTGGTCCGGAAGCGCTCGAGAACCTGGTCCAGGCCGATGATCATGGCCAGCCCGGTAAGCGGCACACCGGCACTTGTGAGCACGGTGGCCAGCACCACGATGCCTACCCCGGGCACCGCCGGCGTGCCAATGGATGCACCCAGGGCGGTCACCACCAGGGCCACCAGGGCGCTCACCGGCAGGTCCATCTGGAACATCTGGGCCATAAAGATGGTGGCCAACCCCTGATACAGAGCCGTTCCCCCCATGTTCACCGTTGCGCCCAGCGGCACCACCAGCTGGGCCAGGGATGGCCGGACCTTCAGGTTTTCCTCCGCGCTGCGCACCGTTACCGGCATGGTCGCCGCCGAGCTGTTGGTGGAAAACGCCAGCAGGAAGGCTTCCCGGATTTGGCCGAAGAACCGGAAGGGATTGCGAGCACCCAGGAAGGCCACCAGGACGAGATAGGCAGCCAACAACAAGGCCATGCCGAATATCACCGCCCCAGCGTAAACCCCCAACCCGGCCAGCACCTGGGGACCGGTCTTGATCATCGTCTGGGCCAGGAGTCCGAACACGGCCACCGGGGCAAAGGTCATGGCCACTCCCACCACCGACATCGACACCGACTGCATCGATCCGAACAGGTCCACCAGCGGCTTGGCCGATCGCGGCTCCAGACTGAGCAGGCCCAGGCCGAGGACAATGGCGAAGATCACGATCTGCAGCATGTCGCCTTCGGCGATGGCGCCCATGGGGTTGGTCGGCAGGAGCTCGACGATCTCGCCCGGGATATCCTGGATGCCAAAGCCTTCCTGGCCTTCCGCTGACCCCGACGGGGTTTCCGCGACAAGCTCCGAAGCCCCCTCGGGAGGGGCCATACTCTGGGTCACCTCCGCCATGTCCACGTAGTTACCCGGCTTGAGCACGAGGCCCACGGAAATGCCGATAGTGACCGCCAGGACGGCTGCGCCCAGGAAGTAGACGCCCAGCCAGATGCCGGTGCTTTTGAGCTGCTGCACATCGGTGGCTGCCGTTATCCCCCGGATGATGGAGGCAAGGATCAAAGGCACCACGATCATCTGGATGAACGCCAAGAAAAGGTGACCGGGAAGCGCGATCCACTCGCCGATGGCCAAGGCCGAGGTGCGCACCACCAGGCCGGAATCGGGATTCAGGGCGATACCCACTGCCACCCCCAGCACCATGCCGACTAGGACCTGGAGCCAGAGACGGCCCTTAATCAACCGGGTCAGGGGCCCGGTGAGAACCTTCATGCTGCGCGGATAGAGATAGCCCAGCGACGCGAAAAGGTTGTTGATCATCTTGGCAGGATCCCTTTCATAGTGTTCCGGCCCCCAAGGCATGGTGAAGCGCCCCGGTTATGCTGGAGACTGTTTTGTGTGAGTCAGGCCGCGATGGCCTGACGGTTCAGGGTTTCATGATACTGCTGTTCGAGCTCGATCGGTGGCTGGGAACCACCCGGTTCCAGTAAGTGCCGATTGTTGAACCAGTCGACCCATTCCGACGTCACGCCTTCACCCACGGCTCGCCACATCCAAGTTGCGTCAAACGAACAAGCCCAAAGTGCCCGTAGAGGTGCGAGGGGGGAAAAGCCCCGCCCCTGCGACGTCTGACTTTATACTTGTTACGCAACCATCGGCGCAACCGCATCGCGGTGTAGCTGTCTAACGCACGATAAGCGCGGTTGTAGGTTGTAGGTACCCACTTGAAAATAGTTGGCCCAACCACGCAATGAGCGATTCAACCGCTCCACCATCTCTGTGGTATCTACCCACGTATAAGAATGAGCCGTCATGGTATGAATTTTATCAACCATGTGCTTGATGCTCTTCTTTGACGGACGCATCCCGAGGTACGCTTTGCCCGACCTCGTTGAGTACATGCGTCCAAACGTGTAACCCAGAAAGTCGAGTTTATCTTCCGGTATACGGCAGATATGTGTCTTTTCCTCGTTGACGGTGAGCTTTAGCTGATTCATTATCCTGCGCATGTGCAGACTCGCTTCATCCGCTTCATCCGCTTCATCCGCTTTGCCGCGTTTGCACAAGATAACAAGATCATCCGCGTAGGTCACAATCTGACTCCCAGGGCGTTGATCCAGGTTGAGCATCTTCCACGCCAACACAAACCGGCGCATATAGATGTTGGCCAGCAGTGGTGAGACAGGAGAACCCTGAGGAATACCACGCCTGCTGTTCTTGGCCTCCGTGGTACGTCGCGTCCGACCTGTCTTGTCGCTTTCCTCGACAGCACATTCCAGCCATTGCTTCAGTAGATGCAGCACGCGTCGATCAACGATACGGCGCGCCAGCGACTGAAGCAGTTCTTTATGGAGAATGCTACCGAAGTAGTCCGACAGGTCGGCATCGACAACGTCCGGATGACCGTGAAACAGCAGTTCTTCCACCTCGACAACCGCCTGTTGTGCATTTCGCCTTGGGCGATATGCATAGAGCTCGGGTGGAAGATCGGCTTCGAAGATCGGTTCCAGAACCAGCATCGCTGCTGTCATACAGACTCGATCTCTCAGGGTTGAGATGCCCAGGGGTCTGGACTTGCCATTGGGTTTGGGAATAAACACCCGTCGTATCGGAGCCGGTTGATAGACTCCCTCTCTGAGTTCAAGCGCCAATTCACCCAGCCACCGCTGTACACCGTACGCTTCAACATCCGCGAAGTCCTGACCATCTATGCCCGGCGCCCCTCGGTTAGAGCGACACTGAGCATAAGCCTGTGCCAGAATATCTTCGCGATATAGTTTGTCGTACAGTGCATAGAACCGATAGCCAAGTTCAGCCTTCGCTTTCGCGTGTAATGCTCTCTGTAATTTCTGAACACTTTTCGGAGTTGATAGGTTGCCCAATCTCCTTGCCCCTCATTACTTGATGCATTGGTCTTGAACTAAGGCCCCTTTCCTCTGCCAGCGATTGTTAGGTGCCAGTTGGTAAGTTCGGCGCGCGCCCGTTATGGGCTTGGTTCATTTATTTGCACTTCGCAAGCTCGGCCAGTCGGAAAAGGCCAGAAAGTACAACAGAATGATGTTTACCACCGGCACCACCATGAGTAGGCTCAACCACTTGGAGTAGCCGGCCTTTGAAAAGATAAACCAGAACGGCAAAATTATGACCACTGCCATGATTATCATGACAAATGGCCCAAAGGGCCACATTTCGGGACCAGGCGTTGATTCGGGCATGACATTCTCTCCTTTGTATTTACAGTTGATTGACTATGGAACACTCACTTGTGCTAGTTTCGATTTAATCTGATACCTGACTTGAAAAAGTGAAGGTTACCGGTTCTGATGGAGGTGTCTAGCAACCATCGAACCAAGAGGTAACCCTCATGCTGAATACTAACGAGAAAATCATCAAACACAAGCTCGGCCTGCTGAACCTGGCCGAAGAGTTGGGCAATGTTTCCCGCGCCAGCAAAGTGATGGGCCTCTCCCGCGACACCTTCTACCGCTACAAGGCGGCCGTCGTGGCCTATGTCCTGGAAGAACCGGCCCACAGTCAGACCCGGGCCAGCAACGAGCTGCGCAAGCGCGGCGTGTTCATCTCGCCCAGTGGGGTACGCTGTGTGTGGCTGCGCCACGAGCTGGCCTGCTTCCGGGACCGACTCAAGGCGCTGGTGGCAAAGATGGCTTAGGAAGGCATCGTGCTGACCGAGTCGCAGATCGTGGTACTGGAGCGCAAGAAAGACGACGATGTGGCCTGCGGCGAAATCGAGACGGTCCATCCGGGGTATCTCGGTTCCCAGGACACCTTCTACGTCGGCACCCTCAAGGGCGTCGGTCGGATTTATCAGCAGACCTTCGTTGACACCTGTGCCAAGGTGGCCTTTGCCAAGCTGTATACCAACAAGACCCCGATCACCTCGGCCGAGCTACTCAATGACCGGGTGCTGCCGTTCTACGAACAGCACGACCTGCCGCTACTGCGTGTCCTGACCGACCGGGGTACCAAGTATTGCGGCAAGGCCGAGCAGCACGATTATCAGCTTTATCTGGGGGTCAATGACATCGAACATACCAAAACCAAAGCCCGTTCCCCGCAAACGAATGGGATCTGCGAGCGGTTCCACAAGACCATCTTGCAGGAGTTTTACCAGGTGACGTTCCGCAAGAAGATCTACACGGACCTCGAGTCACTCCAGATCGACCTGGACAACTGGCTAACGTATTACAATACTGAACGCACCCATCAGGGGAAAATGTGCTGTGGTCGGACGCCCATGGCAACCTGGGAAGACGGCAAACAGATTTGGCAGGAAAAGTTCGTGAGCTGAACTTGACCTGACAAAAACCGCTTCCTAAGACCCGGTAACTGTCAGATAAAGTCGCGACTACTACACTTAAAGGAATAATGCCCGGGGCCGGAATCGAACCGGCACGGTCGCAATGACCGAGGGATTTTCTTACCACTACAACTTTCGCTGCTGCGCACTTAATACGCATTTGTGGCCTGGACTTTACCTTTACCCTATTCTACGATTAGTAGAACTTAGGCAGGAGCCGTCAAGTCTCTACACTTTCCCGAGATAGTGACGAGTGACGAGGTACGAGTGACGAGGGAATTTCCGAACGGTCGGTACTCGTAACTCGATACTATTTAATCGGGCTTAGCTCGGGATTGCCACCACCTTACGTGCTGAGGTTTCCCCGAATTTGACTCCATTCACGCCGGCCGTTTCCGCGCCAGGTGCTCAATATTTAAGTCCCTTGCGTCTACCAATTTCGCCACCCGGGCTACGGTGTGACAGCGGGTATTTTACACAGATAACTGCTGGTTTTGAAAGGAAAAGGAAATGGAGGCCGGGCCCGGAGTCGAACCGAGGTACACGGATTTGCAATCCGCTGCATAGCCACTCTGCCACCCGGCCATATTCGTTATTTTACCGGACAATGTCCGGGGGTTACACAAAAAAACCTCGGGAGCGGCCGAGGTTTTTGGGAATCTGGAGCGGGAAACGAGACTCGAACTCGCGACCCCAACCTTGGCAAGGTTGTGCTCTACCAACTGAGCTATTCCCGCTTGAGAGAGGCGTATTTTAGCGATACGACGCGGTCTGTCAAGGTTTCGTGTCGGCCCGGTTACTGCTCCCGGGTCAGGCTCGGCCAGGCGGCGCGCAGATAGAGCAGCATGGACCAGAGGGTCAGGCCGGCCGAGGTATAGAGCAGCAGGTAACCGATCAGCATGGTCGGGAAACGGCCAATCGGCTCCTCGAAAAGCAAGAAGACGATGGCCAGCATCTGGGCCGCAGTCTTGAATTTTCCGATGATGGAGACGGCAACTTTGGTCTGCTCGCCCACATTGGCCATCCATTCTCGCAGGGCCGAGATGGTGATTTCCCGCCCGATGATCACGGCGGCCGGGATGGCCAGCAGGAAGCCCGGATGCTTGCTGACCAGCAGGATCAGCGCCACCCCGACCAGCAGCTTGTCCGCGACCGGATCGAGAAAGGCGCCAAAATCCGACTCCTGTCCCCATTTGCGCGCCAGGTAACCGTCGAACCAGTCCGTGATGGCCGCCAGGATGTATATGGCGGTGAGCAAATAATGATTGATACCGAATAACGGCAGATAGAACACCACGATGAAAAACGGAATAATTCCGATGCGGAGCAAGGTTAGCCTGGTCGGCAGGTTCATCGCCATGGTTCAATATCCATCCTGGTGAAAAGTATCGTATATCTGCTGTGCCAGTTTACGGCTGATGCCGTTGACCGCGGCCAGATCCTCGACCCCCGCCCGGGCGATCTCCTGCAGGCCGCCGAACCGGTGCAGCAATTGTTGCCGGCGCCGGGGCCCCAGGCCGGGAATCTGCTCCAGCGTGGAGGTGTTGCGCGTTTTCTGGCGACGCTGCCGGTGCCCGGTAATCGCGAAACGGTGAGCCTCATCCCGAATCTGCTGAATGAGATGCAGCGCTTTCGAATCGGCCGGCAATATAGTTTCTTCCCCGCCGTCTGACAAGTAAAGGGTTTCCAGTCCCGGTTTGCGGCCCGGGCCCTTGGCGATGCCCATCAGGCGTACATCGGGGATCTGCAATTCCTCGAGCACGCCCCGGGCGATTTCGACCTGGCCCTTGCCGCCGTCGATAAACAGGATGTCGGGCAGCTTGCCCTCCCCCTCGCGCAGGCGTTTGTAGCGGCGGGTCAGCGCCTGTTCCATGGCGGCATAATCGTCGCCGGGAGTAATCCCCTCGATATTGAAGCGCCGATAGTCGGACTTGAGCGGGCCGTTGATATCGAATACCACGCAGGAGGCCACGGTCGACTCGCCCATGGTGTGGCTGATATCGAAACACTCCAGGCGCTGCGGCATTTCGTCGAGCTGCAGGGCTTCCTGTAACGCCTCGAACCGCTGCAGCTGGGTGGCCTGGCTGTTAAGCCGCAGGCTGAGGGTCTGGCGGGCATTTTGTTCGGCCATCTCCAGCCAGCGCGCCCGGGTGCCGCGCACCTTGTGATGGATACTGACCCGGCGGCCGGCGGCCTCGCCCAGGGCGGTTTCGATCAGCGTCTGCTCGACCGGCGGATGGCTGACGATCAGCTGGGCCGGAATATCGTCCTGACGGGCCAGATAGTGCTGGGTCAGGAAGCTGCCGATCAGCTCGCTTTCGAGCCGCTCCGGTTCCAGGCCTTCCAGATGCTTGGGGAAATAACTGCGGTTGCCCAGATTGCGGCCCTGACGAATGGTGAAAACCTGGATGCAGCCGATGCCGCCCTGGGCCGCGACGGCGATGACATCCAGGTTACCGCTGGTGTCGCTGTCCATGTACTGCTTGTCCTGAATATGCCGCAGGCTGGCGATCTGATCGCGATAGCGGGCGGCGGCTTCGTAATCCAGTTCCTCCGCCGCCCGGGCCATCCGCTCGGCCAGGGCATCGATCACCGCACTGCTTTTGCCCTCCAGAAACAGGGTCGCATGGCGAACATCCTCGGCATACTCTGCCTCGCTGATCAGCCCGACGCACGGCGCGGTGCAGCGTTTGATCTGGTACTGCAGGCAGGGGCGCGAGCGATTGTTATAAAAAGAGTCGCGGCACTGGCGCACCGGAAACAGTTTTTGCAGCAGGCTCAGGGTCTCGCGCACCGACGGGGCGCTCGGGTACGGACCGAAATAGCGCCCCTTGCCCCGCTTGGCACCGCGATGAAACGTGAGGCGCGGGAACGAATGTTCGGTGGACAGATAGATATAGGGGTAGCTTTTGTCATCGCGAAACAGGACGTTGTAACGCGGTCGCAGTTCCTTGATCTGGGTATTTTCCAGAATCAGGGCCTCGCTTTCATTCTGGGTCACGGTGACCTCGATCGCGGCAATCTGCGCCACCATGACCCGGGTCTTGGGGCTGTCCAGATTGGTGCGAAAATAGCTGCTGACCCGTTTTTTGAGATCCACCGCCTTGCCGACATAGATCACCGTCCCGTTGGCGTCGAGCATGCGATAGACGCCCGGCCGGTTGGGCAGGCCCTTGATGAAGGCTTTGGCGTCAAAATCGGGGATACTACCGCTCATGAAACTATTTTAACCACAGAGTTCCGGAATAAGAACAGATTGCACCACAGAGAACCGAAAGATAGGGAGAAATACAGGCTGCGTCCCATGCACTGTTTTCGTCTGCGTTCGGGGTAATGGTGCGTAGAACGCACCCTACACGGCTGGGGATAGAACAAAAATAAAATTTTCTTTTGCGTCCTCTGTGACCCCTGCGGTGAAAATTCAATCCGTCAGTTTGCCGATCAGCCGGAACACGTCATGGAACATTTTTTCGGTCAGCCGGCCGGTCTGGGTGTTGTAACGGCTGCAGTGGTAGGAGTCGACCAGCCAGCGCCCGTCGGGGAGCTGGAAACGGGCGGCGTGGCCGAACTTGTACTGCGACTGTTTGAGATCCAGCGCCTTGAGTACGGCCTTGTGGGCGATCCCGCCCAGCGCCAGGATCACGCTGTTACGCGGCAGGCTCAAAAGCTCCTGGCGCAGATAACTGTTGCAGGTGTTCATCTCTTCGGTGGTCGGCTTGTTCTCCGGCGGCAGGCATTTGACGGCATTGGTGATCCGGCACTGCTTGAGTTTGAGCCCGTCGTTTCGGGAAACCGATTCGGGCCGGTTGCTGTAGCCGAATTTGTGCAGGGTCTGATAGAGCAAAATGCCGGCAAAATCGCCGGTAAACGGTCGCCCGGTGGCATTGGCGCCGTGCATTCCCGGCGCCAGGCCCACGATCAGCAGTTTCGGCCTGGCAGTGCCATAGGGCGCGACCGGCCGGGCATGATAGTCGGGATAGTCACGGCGGACCTGTTGCAAGAAGTCTCTCAGCCGGGGGCAACGGCGACAATCGGGATCAAATGCTTCGGGGTTCGGACGGGCGGGCATGCGTAATTCAACCTGGGACAACGGGATAACAACCGGGCTATTGTAGCGCGTTTCGCCCGGCGCGGTTACTGGATCTGGCAGGATTCGATCACGCCGTGCAGCATGGCCAGTCGGGCCAGCTCGATGTCGCTATGCACGTCCAGCTTGTTATAGAGCCGCTGGCGATAGGTACTGACGGTTTTGGGGCTGAGACAGAGCTTGTCGGAAATGGCGGTGATCTTGTGCCCTTCCATCAACATCATCAGCACCTGCAGCTCGCGTTCGGAGAGATTATCGAAGGGGGAACTGGACTCGTGCTCGGGGAACTGGGACAGCGCCAGCTGTTGCGCAATGTCGGGGGTGATATAACGTTGCCCTTCCATGGTTTCGCGAATCGCATGGCTGATTTCATCCACTTTGGCGCCCTTGGTCAGATAGCCGACCGCGCCGGCCTTGAGCAGGCGCTGGGCAAACATATCATCCTGATGCATGGTCACGATGATGATGCGCAGGCTCGGTTTTTCACCCAGCATTTTGCGTGTGGCCTCGAGGCCGCCGATGCCGGGCATATTGATGTCCATCAACACCACATCGGGGTTATGCGTGGCCGCCATCTGGATCGCTTCTTCGCCGTTCGTGGCCTCACCCAGGATCTCGAAGTCCTCGATATCTTCAAGCAACCGGCGAACACCCGTGCGTACCAGATCGTGATCGTCCACCAGGAGGATCTTTACCATGTGCACCGCCTCCTATCCCTGTATTCTGGAGGTTATTGTTATTTATCAGAATGTAACTCAAATGCCGCAAGATGAGTAGCCCTTTTTCGGGCGACGTGCGGATCGCCCGTGGCTTTTTTTCGGAGGCGATGGCGCCGGCAGACTGAAGATAAAACGGGCCCCCTCACCCGGACTCGACTCGGCCCGGATACGACCGCCATGGCGCTGGATGATCCGGGCCACAGTTGCCAGACCAATGCCCGTCCCTTCGAACCTGTCCTCGCTATGCAGGCGTTGAAAAGGCTGAAACAGCCGTTCCGCCGAGGCCGCATCAAAACCGATCCCGTTATCCTCGACGTGGCAGATCATTTTCCCGGCCTCCTGCTGACAACCAACCCGAATCCGTGCCGGCTGGCGATCCCGGGAAAATTTGACGGCGTTGCTCAGCAGGTTCTGCATGACAACGCGCAACAGCTGGGGATCGCCCGAGACGGTCATTCCCTCATCAACAACAAGGTCAACGGGTCTGTCCGGATATTGTGCCTGTAAATCTTCGAGCAGTTCCCGGCTCAGCAGGCCAAGATCCACATGCCGCCATTGAAGCGGGTTATGCCGCAGGCGAGCCAGTTCCAGCAAGGCATTGATCAGAGCCTGCATATTTTCCGCCGAACGGGCGATACGCTGCAGATAGTCGATAGCCGCGGGGGACATCGTGCTGTTCGCCTCCTCCAGCAAGGCGTCGCTGAAACCGAGAATGGCCCGCAAGGGAGCGCGCAGATCGTGGGATACCGAATAGCTGAACGTCTCCATCTCTTCGTTGAGTTGTTGCAGTTGTGCCGTGCGCTCCGCGACCCGACGTTCCAGTGAATTGTTCAGTTCCTGGCGTTCGGCATAGAGCATGGCATTTTCTGTCGCAATCGCGGCCTGGTTGGCAAACAGCATCAACAGATCGAGATCGCGACGGTTAAACTCGCTCCCGTCCTGTTTATCCATGCAGGCGATACCGCCTAGGAACCGTTTTTTACCCATCAACGGAACCATCATCAGATTATTGTTGGCCTGTTCCCAGCGCAAACGTTCCTCTGGCGGCAACTGGCGGATCGTCTCCTGCCACCAGGGCTGTTTATTCCGCCAGATCCAGCCACAGATCCCGGCATCCAGCGGCAGCGTTTCGCCCAGAATCTCATCCCGATACTCGCCGCTGACGGCCCGGTAGGTGTATTCGGTGCACTCGGTGTTGAGAATCGGGATCAGGACAGAATGGGTATGTGTAATCGCCCGTGCCTTGTCGGCAATAATCTGCAACAGGCGATCCACGTCGAATTCCATGCCCAGCACCTGACTGGTTTCCAGCAGCAGGTCCAGCTCCGCTTCACGCTCGGCCAGAGCCTGGCGTAACGCGGACTCATCGGCTCTATTCAGGGTGACAGGTTCCATGGCGAAGCTCCATCTCGACCTGTTTTAAAGATAGACAATATTGCGCGGAGGCGCCATGCAGACGTCTATACTGAGTCACAGAGGCATTGCGTAAAATCAATGCCTGCATCAAAAGTAAGCGCTATAGTGAGAACAGCATCACAGGACCCATATAATAAGGAGCGACCATCATGACTACCCCTTCCGACTTCGACAAGGCGATCAAGGACCCCACCCTGGTTTATCACACCCCGCAAGACGTGCTGGCCGATTCACGTCTCAGTGATGAACAGCGCCTGCAAATCCTCAAACGCTGGGAGCAGGATCAGCGTGAACTCCAGGTAGCCCAGGAAGAAGGCATGTCCGGCGGTGAAGGCAATATACTCAAAGAAATTCTGGATGCCATGGAAACACTCGATGGTCATCCCGATACGCGGGAAGCCCCGACCAAACAGGGCGGTCACCTCGACTGATCCGCCGCGCGTTTCTTTTTTTACACGACAAAAGAATCTTTGACTGACTGACAGCGATACACATCACCATTGACCAGAATTTACTTTTGAGCCAGTTGCTCGAGAGTTTCAAGGTCGCAGGTAAATAGTGATTCGGAATTGTTTTCAATGGGATCGAGGACTGACTCGCGCTTGAGTTCGGCAATCACGCGGCTGACACTTTCGGCTGTCACACCCAGGATATCCGCCATTTCATCGGTGGTCAGTAACTCGACAACATGCGGTCCTGTCTCGGATTCAAAATCCGCCAGGAAGCGTAACAGGCGTGCAACCCGTCCCTTGACGTTACCGGTTGAAAACTCGGTAATCCAGGTATCGGCGTAATTCAGGTATTCATGCCAGTGTTCCAGCAACCGGTTATATAGCTGCGGTTCGTCTTCTTTCCATTGATGAAAGAAATGATGCGGCACTTTGTAGGCGGCGACTTCATCAATGGCAATTGCGGTATGTTCATGGCCATCCCTCATCAAACCGTCCAACCCGATCAACGAGCCTCGCTTGTGCAGACGAACGATACGGCTTCGCCCGTTGGGCAGATGAGTGACCAACTTGAGTCTTCCCTGGCGCACGATAAATAACAGATGGCTTTCCTCGCCGCCATGATAAATCACCTCCCCCGGCTGATACGTGACCTGACTGATCGACTCCAGCAGTCGGGGTTGCTCGGCCAGGGTCTCGCAATCCAGAAACCCGAGATTACTCAACTCGGTTTGTAACTTGCCGGGACCCTCCAGGGACAATCCGGGTTCACTTTTATCAATTTTCAGCACGTTTAGACGTTCCTTCAGTTTATTGACCAACAGCTAAAACCGGATAAAGCCTTCCTGTTCAGGCGTCTTTTTTTACCATAAGGACTTCATTGAGAATTTTCAATGCGAATGACTAGATACCAGGTCCTAGGTGCCAGGTCCTAGGTGCTAAATAGGTGATCCGAATACCAGTTCATTGACCAGGTAGCCTGGATCAAGGAGCAAAGCGACGGATCCAGGTTTTTCCGGGGTTCAGGTGGAACCGCTTCGCTTGTTCCACCCTACAGGGGGCGATCGGATAGTCGGAACTTTTATTCAGAACCTGGCCCCTGATTGTAGGCCAGGTTGCACGCAGCGCTACCTGGCGCCCCTGCCTCTGTTCAAGGTTGTGTCACGTAGGCTATCGCCAACGTGACCTACATTACTAGGTGCTAGGTTAGTTACTAGCCCCTAGAAACTAAAAAAGGCCCCGACAGGGGCCTTTTTTATTTTGGCGGAGAGGGAGGGATTGACGCAGGCCATCCCTGGCCTGCGCCCTACGGGCGTCGCCAAAAGACGGCGACGTCCAAATTCGAGTCGCTCCCGGCATCCTGCCTCCCGCGACATTAGCACCTCCCTGTGCGTCATCCTGGCGAATTTGTCGAACAAGGGTTCTCATCATGGCCTCCCCCACCTCAAATAAAAAAACGGGCCACAAGGGCCCGTTTTTTTATTTGGCGGAGAGGGAGGGATTGACGCAGGCCCTCCCTGGCCTGCGCCCTACGGGCGTCGCCGAAAAACGGCGACGTCCAAATTCGCTCCCGGCGAATTTGTCGAACAGGGTTCTCATCCAAATCCCCCTACTCCACAAATAAAGAAAGGAGGCTCAAGGCCTCCTTTCTTTAATTTGGCGGAGAGGGAGGGATTCGAACCCCCGGACCGTCGCCGGTCAACGGTTTTCAAGACCCTATAAACCAACTATACACAACAAAATACAGTTAAAAATCAACTGTTTATCTGTTGTGCGCTCTGTCGTTTGTTGCTGTTTTTTCTGCTGGCTGTCCCCAGATTGTCCCCGAATGTCCCCGCTAGAAACAATAAGGGCCGCTCTCGGCGGCCCCTTATTTCGTGTATGCCATGGGGTTTGGATCAGTGGCTCAGCTTCGTCCGAGCAGCTCGCAGCTCGTCCAGCGTGTCGGTCAGACTGCCGGCGGTCTGTGCCATCTGCTCAATGAGCCCTGAAACGTCCTGTAGGGTCAGTGAGCTGATCGGCGCCGGGTCGTTCAGGTCGGCATCCATTGGGTGCGCCTCGACTGCCACAGTCGTCATAAGCTGGCCGATGCCACGTAGACCGTTATGAATGGCGAATAATGAATTCTCAGCGCCGCTGATCGCCCGGTCGAGATCCTCCCGGTCCGGCTTGTGGCTCGGGTCTCCTTCGAAGTAGGGAACAGCTAGGTCGGTGAAAACAGAAAGGCCATGTACGCCAGGTGCGGCCTTGCTGTGCTTGCTTTCGAGGTGCGCGCGTAGCGCGTCAGTGTGCTTGTTGTCGCTCATGATGATGGTTCTCCTATGTTGATTCAGTCAGTCAATTAGGGTGTCAGGGCCTGACTACGCAAACATAGGATTGCGCCGGCTTATTCCCCCGAAGGGTGTTTTATTCACCGGGCCCCGACAATGAAAGTGAAAGCTACCACGTTGTCGGACGCAGTGCCGCCTATGTATGCGAGGTAGTCAGCCTCAGACCCGATAATAGCTGACCGGTTAAAAATATCAAGCAAACAATCCCCGTGCTCGGTGATTTCCGTTTCGTTTCACTTCCGGGGTAGCGTGTTATCTGCCAAAGCGTTTCGGATTGCGGTGTACCACTTCGGCCAGGGCGTCCTGACCCTCGTCCGATTTGATCAGGCGCGCTACCAGCCCATCTTCCAGCCCGACCTGTAGCCGGCCGCCGGACATTGCCGGTTGTTGCTGCTGACGGTTCTGTTGTACCTCGCTGCGGCTGAGTACCTGCTCGCCACGCTGCAAAATGGCCGGCACTTCGTCCGGGGCCAGGCCGGCCATGCCGCCCTTGTGGTAGCGCGGCGCGCCCATAAACAAGAAAGGTGAGACTTGCCGGGTTGGGCCGGTGCCGGCCATGCCGCCGGTGTGCTGAACATTGGCGGCCATGGTCGCAAAGAACGAACTCGTGCCGCCGGTGGTGGCGCCCGCTATACCGCTGAAGAATGACTGTAGAGCCTGGGCCGCAATGGCCTCGGCCGTCATGCGGCGGATCGTGTCGGCAAAGCCGCGAGCCATTCCTTCAAGCCCTTCGTCGAACGGATCGAAGAGGTAGTCAGCCAGCGCCGTTTGCATATTGCGTGCGGCTTGTGTGGCAAACTCGCTCATCTCGCCGGTCGTTTCTTCGCTCTTCTCTTTCAGAGTAAACAGCTCGCCAGCCAGGCGGCGCACGGCTTCGCGCTGCTTGTCTGTGGCGTCGGCGGACAACTGGGAGACGGCGATCTCCTCCGCTCTGGCGCGCGCCGACAACCCGGCCAGGCGAATCTCTTCCTCCATCTGGGCCACCAGGTCGGCGTCGGCTTCGGCGTTTTTGCGGACCTCTTCGGCGCGTTCTTTGGCCGCTTTGGCGGCGGCCTTATCGGCCTCTTCGGCGTTGTTCAGGGTGACGATCTTTTCGTTTATGGCGCGGGCTTGTTTGATCTCCGCGTCTGTTGCACCCATCTGTTCAAGCCGATAGATGGCGACAGCCTCGGATGTCTTGCCGTAGGTGTCCGCCTGTTCCTGCAACTTTTTAATGATCGCGTCGATCTTCTTTTGTTCGCCGTCGCTATCATCGGTACCGTCGCCTGCGTCGCCTGTGTCGGTCGATGTGCGAGACGGCTTCGGCGAGGTCGCCCCGCTCTTGCCTTGCCCTGCGTCGCGTAGATATTCGTAGCTTTCAACAACCTCCTGCAGTTCAGCGCGCCGAGTTTCCAGTCGGTCAATCAAATCAGTCAGTGCCTGATTGTTCTCGTAGCCGGGCTGCTGCCTGATAGCTTTCAAACGGCCATCGATGCGTTCTATCTGATCTACAGCGGAATCGAGCTTCGCCAGCGGCGTATCGGCGACAACTAGCCGTGCGATCCCTTCGCCAATAAACTTCCCGAAATCGACGTAATGTTCCGCGCCCTTTGCGAGCCAGCCGACCAGTGTTGCAACGGCACCTCCAAGATCCTCTATCGCGTCGGCATTTTCCAGCACAGTTCGCGCGAATTCAGATGATATCTGCGTGCGGATTTCGCGTAACTCACGATTAGCGGCGGCACCTTGTCGCCTCAATTCATCACCCATGACTGCGCCAGCTTCGCGCCCGGCATCTGCGAACTGGTTAAGACCATCCTCGCCTTCGAGCAATAGCGGCAACAGTTTGCGCCCGAGATCGTCCCCCAGGGTCCGCACAACGCCGGCGAGCCGTTTACCCGGGTCTTCGGTGTTTTTGACCCCTTCGGCGAACAGTGCGAACAACTCGCCCGGATCCTTGTTGCGCAGATCCTCGACACTGATACCGAGAAGGCCGAAGTCCTCGATCATCGACTTGGTGCCGGACTTCGCATCTTCGGCGCGATCAGAAAGCGTCGCGAGTGCGTCGGCCACGTCGTTCTGACCAAGCCGGAATTGTTGGAAGGTATAGGTCAGCTCCTCAACCGTGGAGACTTGCGCATCGAGCGAGTCAGAAAGGCGGACCGTATTTTCCGAGGCCTCAAGCGTCCGCTGTGCAAACTGAGCCACCTGCGCCGCGCCGAAGGCCAGGCCTAGCGCGCCAAGTGCGCGTGTGGCGAGCCGTGAGGCATTTCGCAAGCCGTCAACTGATCGCTGACTTTTATCGAACCCGCGCCGCATGTCGCGTGTGTTGTCGCCGACGCGCTGGCCCGATAGATCCTTCAGCCCTTTTTTCAGTTCGTCGACGTCTTTTGCGCCTTCGACCAGCGCGCGGATTTTTAGCTCAAGATCGCGATTTGCCATTTAGATTTCTCCGCGTGTTGTTGACTGTATTATTTGTTTCTCGGTCATCTTTCACTTTCTTATGTGTTTAATCGCGCAGCACCGTAAACCAGGTGCACAACCTCTGAGTATGAT
>NZ_JAXHMV010000004.1 GCF_034521165.1 Thiohalophilus sp. | reverse complement strand
TGCGAGTAGTAGTAGAACTACCTTTATCCAATGAAGTGAATGGTTAACCGCAGAGACGCAAAGAGCGCGGAGCTAAAATAATTTTGAATTTTGAATTTTGAATTACAAGTTCATTACGAATTTAACATTCAAAATTCATCATTCAACATTATCAAGTCCTCTGCGTCTCTGCGGTGAAAGCTTTAATATTATTCAGACGTGTTCATGTCATCCCAGCGGTTGACGATGTCGCAGAACAGCTCGGCGGTGCGTTCGGCATCGTAGACGGCGGAGTGGGCTTCGTTGTTGTCCCATTCGATCCCGGCGGCTTTGGCGGCGCGGGCCAGGACGGTCTGGCCGAAGGCGAGTCCGCCCAGGGTGGCGGTGTCGAAGGTGCTGAACTGGTGAAAGGGGATTTTCTTGAAACCCTGGCGGTTGGCGGCCGCCTTGATGAAGCCGAGATCGAAAAACGGGTTGTGCCCGACCAGAATCGCCCGGCTGCATTGCTGAACCCGGACTATCTCGGCGATCGGCTCAAAGATCAGTTCCAGCGCCTCGGCTTCCGGTTTGGCCATGCGAAACGGATGGTAGGGATCGATACCGGTGAACTCCAGCGCCCTGGGGTCCAGCTGTGCGCCTTCAAAGGGCTCAACATGACAGGCGATGGTTTCGGCCGGTTTGACCTTGCCCTTACCATTCATAATGATGGGCACGGCGGCGATTTCAAGCAGGGCATGGCTGTGACAATCGAACCCGGCGGTTTCCACGTCGACTACGACGGGCAGAAAACCACGAAAGCGTTTGGAAATACGGGACATCGGACAGCCTTGAACATTGCAGGGTAATAGCGGCAGTGCGTATTATCACAGTTTCGTTGCAGCCAGGAAAGAGACGGGGCGGGTTTTTCATGAAACAGGTCTATTTCGGTATTTCGCGTATTGTTACGGCGGCTATGCTGTTGTTGGCACTTGGTGTTGCTCAGGCCGGGGAACAGCAGGGTATATTGTGGGAAATCGCTCCCGAATCGGGCCAGGCGAGCTATCTGCTTGGCACCATTCACAGCGAGGATCCCCGGGTAACCCGGTTACCTCCACCGGTACAGAAGCGTTTTGATCAGTCGGACATCTTTTGTGCCGAAATGCAACTGGATCCGGCAACCCAGATCCAGATGAGCCAGGGGATGATGTATCTCAATGGTCAGAAACTGGATCAGCAGATCGGCCCCGAGCTTTATCAACAAACCGTCACATTGATCGCCGATTACGGTATTCCCGAACAGCTGGTACCCATGTTCAAACCCTGGGCGGCCGGTTTGCTGCTGAGTGTTCCCAAACCCGAATCGGGCATGTTTCTCGATTATGTGTTGTATCAAACCGCGCAGGAACAGGGTAAGCAATTGTGTGGTCTGGAAACCCCGGAAGACGTCATTGAGTTATTCGATAACACGCCGCTGAAAACCCAGATCAACCTGTTGCGGGTCGCGGTTCGCGAACACCGCCATCTGGAAGAAATGGTCGAGGAAATGCTGCAGATTTACCTGGCGCGCGATCTCGATGGCCTGCTGGCATTCAGCGAACGGGAACTGGAAAAATCGGGTAAGGATGTCAGTGCGCTGGTCAACGACAGTCTGATCGAACAACGTAACCGCAACATGCTGGAAACCATGCAGGCGCAGCTGGCAAAAGGTAATGCCTTTATCGCCGTCGGCGCCCTGCATCTGCCCGGCGACGTCGGCCTGTTACGCATGCTGGAAGAACAGGGCTATCGGGTCAAAGCCGTCTATTAACCCGGGCCCTTCGGGCAGGGCCCAGGGACGAGGTACGAGTGACGAGGTGCAGCTGTAGGTCAGGTTGCGCGTAGCGCTACCTGACATTCTCTTGACCCCGGTTCCGGTTTTTAACGGTTGGTGGGAGCGCCCCACGGGCGCGATTGCCGGGCGATGGTGGGGTCGCGGTCGTCGTCGCTCCCGGCGTCCTGCCTACCGCGACATTAGCACTTCCCTGTGCGTCGCCCGCTCCCACAGGTAAAGGCAGTTCTTGGTACTTAGTACTTAGAACTCAGCACTCAGCACTAATCTTTCATTCGCCAGTGAACAACCTCGCCGGCACGCAGCGGAATCAGCTCTTCCTCGCCAAACTTCATGCCGCTGGCCACTGTCCAGTCTTCGCGGATCAGGGTGATGCGATCGCTGTTGCGCGGCAGGCCGTAAAAATCGGCGCCGTAGTGGCTGGCGAAGCCTTCCAGTTTGTCCAGTGCACCGGCCTCGTCGAAGGCTTCGGCATACAGCTCCAGCGCGGCATGGGCGGAGTAAATCCCGGCACAACCGCAACCCGACTCCTTGGCGTGGCGCGGATGCGGGGCGCTGTCGGTGCCGAGAAAGAACTTGCCCGTGTCACTGATCGCCGCCTTGAGCAGCGCCTGGCGATGTTGTTCCCGCTTGAGGATCGGCAGGCAGAAGTGGTGTGGATTCATGCCGCCGCGGAACATGGCATTGCGGTTCATCAGCAGATGATGCGGGGTGATGGTCGCGCCCAGGTTATCGGGGCCGGCATGGACGAACTCGGCGGCCTGACGGGTGGTGATGTGTTCCAGCACGACCTTGAGCGGCGGGAACCGTTCGAGTAACGGCCGCAGGGTGCGGTCGATATACACCGCCTCGCGATCGAAAATATCGATCTCCGGTTCGGTGGCCTCACCATGAATCAGTAACGGCAGGCCGGCCTGGGCCATCGCCTCGATGGCGTCCCAGGTTTTCTCGATTGCCGTGACACCCGCCGCCGAGTTGGTGGTGGCGCCGGCGGGATAGAGTTTCACGGCATGCACGTGCGGATGCGCCGCCGCCTTGCGGATTTCCTCCGCCGTGGTGTCATCGGTGAGGTACAGGGTCATCAGGGGATTGAACGACGTCCCCTCCGGCAGCGCGGCCAGAATCCGTTGCCGGTAAGCCAGGGCCTGCTCCACGGTGGTCACCGGGGGTTTGAGATTGGGCATGATGATCGCCCGGGCGAAGCGTCGGGCAGTATCGCCCAGCACGTCAGCTAAAACCGCGCCGTCGCGCACATGCAGGTGCCAGTCGTCCGGGCGGGTAAGGGTAATCTGATCCATGACGGTATTATGCATCTTATCCGGTTGGTGTTCTAGCGAAAGGCAGGTCGGGGTAACGAGGACATTCAAACCCTTTATTCCCCGGTCCGTAGGAGCGGCTCAGCCGCGATAGCCCTATCCGTGCGACAAGGCCTGTCGCGCCGGAGGCGCTCCTACCTTTCATGCGTTCCGGGAAGCAGTGCGCAGGACGTCGAGACGCCGGGTTAAAAGGGAAGAGATCATCTCATGGTGCAACGACTGAATACGCCGGCGTTTTCCCGGGTTCAGGCTGTCGGATCGGACTCGATGGTTCCCCCGGCCCGGACCCAGTCGTTTTCCTGCTGCTCGACTTCATAGCGCGCCCAGTAGGCGAATTCTTCCCGAGTCGCGGTGCCGGTAGTGTAACGGTTGTGACCGCTGACGATCTTGTAGATCACCTTGTCACGGGTCGGCTCTTCGTGCGGGGATTCGTCGATGATCTGTCGCACCTGCCAGAGGCTGCCATACAGCCCGTTGCTGTAATAGTGGCCGAGCTTGATGTCTTCCGGTTGCAGGTGCCTGGTTTCGGAATACTTTGAAGCCAGTGAATAGAGCTGCACCAGGTCGTCAGCGGTCATATCCACCAGCAGATCCATTTTACGCATTGCGTAATCGAGATCGTCCTGGGACAGTCTCGGAATATTGTATTCCTGTTTTTGCGTCGGGCCGCCTTTTGAAACAGATTTCATCAGACTGGCCGGGTAGCGCCGCCAGGGGAACAGGTAGTTAAAGCCGATGGCGACCAGGAAAATGATAAAGGCATTGAGCAATACTGGCGTAAGAACATATTGATAACCCAGGGCATGGATGGCGTCGCCGCCAATCACCGCAGCCAGCGCGGAAGCACCGCCCGGTGGATGAATGCAGGACATGTAATGCATCAGGGTAATTGCGATACCCACCGCCAGGCCGGCGGCAAGAAATACATCGGGAACATACAGGTAACAGGTCATTCCGACTACGGCGGAAATACCATTACCGCCCAGTACGTTCCAGGGCTGGGACAACTTGCCGTGTGGTACCGCGAAGACCAGCACCGCCGAGGCACCCATGGACGGTACGATCATGGCGGCGCCTTCGAAGCCGGTGAAATAGTAGCTGACGACCGCGATCAGAAAGATACCGACAAAGCCGCCGGCGCCGGAGGCGAGTCGTTCGGCATGACTGACCTGTTCAGGTGAATAACCAAAAAAATCTCTGATACTCATCCATCAATTCCCCAATTTTTTAACCTGGGTGTGACGATAACAGGTGGTAATGTGATCGTTGACCATTCCCGCC